>NZ_LHSJ01000220.1:0-7166 GCF_001270295.1 Achromobacter sp. DMS1
CAGGGGGCTGGCCGCGCAGCGCGCCGCCCTGGCCGCGCGCCGCGCCTCGGCCCGCATCCACAATCCGGCCGTCGCCCGCCGCATGGCGGAGTCCGCCGCCGTGCCGCGCGACCGCGCGCCGTTTGCCGAGCGCATCGCCCGCCAGCAGGCCGGACTGGGCCTGCCCGCGTTTCCCACCACGACTATCGGCTCTTTCCCGCAGACGCCCGAGATCCGGGCGCTGCGCCGCGACTGGAAGGCCGGCGTCCTGACCGACTCGGCCTACGAGGCGGCCATCCGCAAGGAAATCGAGGAAGTGATCCGCTTCCAGGAGAAAGTCGGCCTGGACGTGCTGGTGCATGGCGAGCCCGAGCGCAACGACATGGTGGAGTACTTCGGCGAGCTGCTGGCCGGCTTCGCCTTCACCAAGAACGGCTGGGTGCAGAGCTACGGTTCGCGCTGCGTGAAGCCGCCCATCATCTTCGGCGACGTGGCCCGCCCCGCACCCATGACAGTGGGCTGGTCGTCCTACGCGCAGTCGCTGACGGACAAGCCGGTCAAGGGCATGCTCACCGGCCCGGTCACGATCCTGCAATGGTCTTTCGTGCGCGACGACCAGCCGCGCGAACAGACCTGCCGCCAGCTCGCCCTGGCGCTGCGCGACGAAGTGGTGGACCTGGAGGCCGCCGGCATCCGCGTCATCCAGATCGACGAGCCCGCCATCCGCGAAGGGCTGCCGCTGCGCCGCGCCGACTGGCAGGCCTACCTGGACTGGGCGGTGGACTGCTTCCGCCTGTCCACGGCGGGGGTGCGCGACGAGACGCAGATCCACACCCACATGTGCTATTCGGAGTTCAACGACATCATCGAATCCATCGCGGCCATGGACGCGGACGTCATCACCATCGAGACGTCGCGCTCCAACATGGAGCTGCTCAAGGCGTTCGAGGATTTCCGCTATCCGAACGACATCGGCCCCGGCGTGTACGACATCCACTCGCCCAACGTGCCGGAAGTGGACTGGATGGTCGGACTCATGCAGAAGGCCGCCGCCCGCCTGCCCAGGGAACGCCTCTGGGTGAATCCCGACTGCGGCCTGAAGACCCGCGCCTGGCCCGAAACCGAGGCGGCTCTGGTGGGTATGGTGCAAGCCGCGCGGGCGCTGCGCGAAGCCGCGTAGGCGCCGGCCTGGGCAGGGCGGGCGCGGGATGCGTCCCTGTCTTGCTGCGCATGCGGCCGGCGGCGTGCCGCGCCGCTTGCCGCGCGCCGCTGGCCGCGCGCCGCTTGCCACCTGCGGCGCACTGCATTCTTCGATAAACGGGCCTCCCGGTGCCAGCCGGAGGCCCGTCGCGCTGCCGCGCGCCGTCACTGCTCATCGCGTTTGTCCTTATTGTTGTTGTCAACGTTGCCGTTTGCGCCGGTCCTCCCGGCGGCGCAGGATGCGGGCGGCCGGCCGGCAACCCGTCCTCGGGCAGGGGCTCCCGCCGCCGGTACGGCCGTGCGCTATACTTCCAAGGTTTTGTTGCCGCGCACCATGCGCGGGCCGCCACCCCGCGGGTCGTCCGGCGGGCCCTGTTACATGCCGTTTTACCGCTAAGCCCATACCGCTAAGCCATGACAGGCCAGTCGTTCAACGCCCGCACCGCAGGCCACTAGCATGCCCTTGCCACCGCCGGATTGTCCTCGCCAGCCGCTGCACACGCGTTCCATACGCGTGCAGTCCTACGCGCGCGACGACGGCCTCTGGGATCTCGAAGCCGAGCTCATCGACGTCAAGGCGTACGATTTCCCCAAGCAGAACGGCGAGGTCTTCAAGGCCGGGCGGCCCATCCACCACATGCACCTGCGCATCACCATCGATGGCGATTTCACCATCGTGGCCGCCCGCGCCGCGTACGACGCCGCGCCCTACGGCGGTCATTGCATGGCCATCGAACCGGCTTACACTGACCTGGTCGGCATGAACCTCCTCAAGGGATTCCGGCGCCAGGTCAAGGAGCGCTTCGGCCACGTCGCGGGCTGTACGCATATGACCGAGCTGTCGCAGGTGCTGCCCACGGCGGCGGTACAAACCATGGCAAACCGGCGCCGGCAGCAGGCCGAGCCGGACCGCCGGCCTTTCCAGCTCGACGGCTGTCATGCCTTGCGGACCGACGGGCCGGTCGTGGCTGAGCACTATCCCAGGTGGTACACAGGGGACAGCGCTGAGGCATCGGCCGATTCGTCCTCCGATTCACCTTCTCTTTCTCATTCGTCCTGACAGGTAACACATGAAAATCCACGAGTATCAAGGCAAGGAACTGCTGAAGCAATTTGGCGTCCCCGTGCCGCGCGGGATCCCCGCTTTTTCCGTCGACGAGGCCGTGGCTGCCGCTGAAAAGCTGGGTGGACCGGTGTGGGTCGTCAAGGCGCAAATCCATGCGGGCGGCCGCGGCAAGGGCGGCGGCGTGAAGCTCGCCCGCTCGCTGGACGAAGTCCGCAAGCTGGCCGGCGAAATCCTCGGCATGCAGCTGGTCACGCACCAGACCGGCCCCGAGGGCCAGAAGGTCCGCCGCCTCTACATCGAAGAAGGCGCCGACATCCAGAAGGAATACTACGTGTCCGTGGTCACCGACCGCGCCACGCAGAAGGTCGCCTTCATCGCCTCCAGCGAAGGCGGCATGGACATCGAGGAAGTGGCCCACTCCCACCCCGAGAAGATCGTCACCGAGTACATCGACCCGCTGGCCGGTCTGACCGCCGAGCAGGCCAGGAAGATCGCCGACGCGATCGGCATGCCCGCCGAGTCCACCGCGCAGGCCGTCGACGTGTTCCAGAAGCTCTACAAGTGCTACATGGAAACCGACGCCTCGCTGGTCGAGATCAACCCGCTGAACCGCGACAGCAAGGGCAACATCATCGCCCTGGACGCCAAGTTCAACTTCGACTCCAACGCGCTCTTCCGCCATCCTGAAATCGTCGCCTACCGCGACCTCGACGAAGAAGACCCCGCCGAAATCGAAGCCAGCAAGTTCGACCTGGCCTACATCCAGCTCGACGGCAACATCGGCTGCCTGGTGAACGGCGCCGGCCTGGCCATGGCCACCATGGACACCATCAAGCTGTTCGGCGGCGAGCCCGCCAACTTCCTGGACGTCGGCGGCGGCGCCACGGCCGAGAAGGTCACCGAAGCCTTCAAGATCATGCTCAAGAACAAGGGCGTGAAGGCCATCCTGGTCAACATCTTCGGCGGCATCATGCGCTGCGACGTCATCGCCGAAGGCGTGATCGCGGCTTGCAAGGCCGTCAACCTGAACGTGCCCCTGGTCGTGCGCATGAAGGGCACCAACGAAGAACTCGGCAAGAAGATGCTGGCTGACTCGGGCCTGCCGATCATCAGCGCCGACACGATGGCCGAAGCCGCCACCCGCGTCGTAGCCGCCGTCAAGTAAAAAATTGCCAAGGATTCACAAATGTCGATTCTGATCAACAAGGACACCAAAGTCATCACCCAGGGCATCACGGGCAAGACGGGCCAGTTCCACACCCGCATGTGCCGCGAGTACGCCAACGGCAAGGCCGCTTTCGTGGCCGGTGTGAACCCCAAGAAGGCCGGTGAGGACTTCGAAGGCGTGCCCATCTACGCCTCCGTGAAGGAAGCCAAGGCCGACACCGGCGCCACCGTGTCCGTCATCTACGTGCCGCCGGCGGGCGCCGCCGCCGCCATCTGGGAAGCCGTCGAGGCCGAACTGGATCTGGTCATCTGCATCACCGAGGGCATTCCCGTGCGCGACATGCTCATGGTGAAGAACCGCATGAAGGACAAGGGCAGCAAGACGCTGCTGCTGGGCCCCAACTGCCCCGGCCTGATCACCCCCGACGAAATCAAGATCGGCATCATGCCCGGCCATATCCACCGCAAGGGCCGCATCGGCATCGTCAGCCGCTCGGGCACCCTGACGTACGAAGCCGTGGCGCAGGTCACCGAGCTGGGCCTGGGCCAGTCGAGCGCCGTGGGCATCGGCGGCGATCCCATCAACGGCCTGAAGCACATCGACGTGCTGAAGATGTTCAATGACGATCCCGACACCGACGCCGTCATCATGATCGGCGAAATCGGCGGCCCGGACGAAGTGAACGCCGCGCAGTGGGCCAAGGACAACATGAAGAAGCCCGTGGTCGGCTTCATCGCCGGCGTCACCGCGCCTCCCGGAAAGCGCATGGGCCACGCCGGCGCGCTGATCTCCGGCGGCGCCGACACGGCCGACGCCAAGCTGGAAGTCATGGAAGCCTGCGGCATCCGCACCACGCGCAATCCCTCCGAAATGGGCAAGCTGCTCAAGTCGGTGCTGTAACGCGCAGCGTCGCACACGAAAAACCCGCCATCCGCGATGGCGGGTTTTTTTTCGCGCGCGCTGCCGGCGCAATGGCGCATGCGGCCCTGCCCGCGCGGGTTCCGCCCGCAGACCGGCCGCGGCTTTCCCGAGGGTTTTTCCCCGCTGCTTTCCATTTCCTAGGGGAAACCCTCGTCCACATCGCGGTCGGCCAACCATACGGAAAGCTGAACGAAACTATAATGAAAGCAAAACCGACACGCGCCAGCAAGTCAGAATGCCGCCGGGCTCGCACCAAGGCGGTCAGCGTGTCCTTGTCTTTTTCATCCATTCATTTGGTTTTTCGTCCTAGGGGGATCACATCTAGGAAAGAGAGGGTATGGAACTCAGTTCAGCGGCATTCTGGATAGCGTTGCTTCAGATCATTTGGGTCAACATCCTGCTATCAGGCGACAACGCCGTGGTCATCGCGCTGGCGGCGCGTTCGCTGCCTCCGGCGCAACAGAAAAAAGCGATTGTCATCGGCTCGGCCGCGGCGATCATCATGCGTATCGTGCTGACCCTGGTTGCGGCAAAGCTTCTGCTGCTGCCTTGGCTGAAACTCATCGGCGCGCTGCTGCTCGTGTACATCGGCGTTTCGCTGCTGCTGCCGGAAGGCGAAGACGAAGGGGGTGGCAAGGAGCATGGCAGCCTGCTCGTCGCGATCCGCACCATCATGATCGCCGACCTGGTCATGAGCCTGGACAACGTGGTGGCGGTGGCCGCCGCGGCCATGGGCGACACCACGCTGCTGGTGCTGGGCCTGGCCATCAGTATTCCGCTGGTCATCTTCGGCAGCACGCTGCTGCTCAAGGTCATCGAACGCTTTCCCATCATCGTGTGGGTGGGCGCGGCCCTGCTGGGTTTCATCGCAGGCGAACTGCTGGTGGGCGATCCGGCGCTGCAGGAGCCCGTGGCGCGCATCGACGCGGCGCTGGGCGTGACGCAGCACGACTTCGCGCTGATCGCGGGAGCGCTGGGCGCGGTGCTGGTGCTGGCGCTGGGCAAGATCATGCTTGGCCGCCAGAAAGCCGCATCCGAAGCCTGACTGAAAGCTGAATTACAATAATGGTTTCTGAATTACCCCGCCGCCCTCGAAAGCGGCGGGCGCCGGTGCGGGACCGGCCTTTCTTTTCATAAATACCTTCGGGGGTTCGACGTGCTTGAGTTTTTCCAGACGCTGAGTTGGGCGGCGGTTTTCCAGATCATTCTTATCGACATCCTGCTCGGCGGTGACAACGCGGTGGTCATCGCGCTGGCGTGTCGAAACCTGGCGCCCAAGCAGCGCATGCAAGGCATCCTGTGGGGCACCGCGGGCGCCATCATCCTGCGCGTGGTGCTCATCGCCTTCGCCCTGTCGCTGTTGAACGTGCCGTTCCTGAAGGTGGTCGGCGGCGTGCTCCTGCTCTGGATCGGCATCAAGCTCCTCATCCCGGAAGAAGACGCCCACGGCAACATCAAGGGCGGCACCTCCATCCTGGCGGCGGTCAAGACCATCATCATCGCCGATTTCGTGATGAGCCTGGACAACGTCATCGCCATTGCCGGCGCGGCGCAGAATGCGCACGCCGATCACCAGATCGGCCTGGTGGTGTTCGGCCTCATCGTCAGCGTGCCCATCATCATCTGGGGCAGCACGCTGGTGCTCAAGCTGATCGACCGCTATCCCCTGGTCGTCACCCTGGGCGCGGGCCTGCTGGGCTGGATCGCGGGCGGCATGCTGATCACCGACGTGTTTGTGGTTCGTCAATTCGGCGAACAGCCGCAAGCGGTTAAAATCGCGGCTGAAATCATCGGCGCGCTGCTGGTCATTGTTCTCGGACGTTGGCTGGCAAGCCGCAAATCCGTGAACAAGGAATCCGCACATGAGTCTGCGTAAAACCGTAGATCCGCAGCAATCGGAGTCGGGCCTCAGCCTCTTGCAGGGGCTGGCCATTCTGGCCATTCTGGGCGCCGTTGCCACGGTCGTCCTCGCCAATTTCGCTTGATGGCCGCTCGTGTCCCATCCTCAACGCCTGGTCATCGCGACCCGCGCCAGCCGGCTTGCCCTGTGGCAGGCCGAGCACGTGCGCGACAGGCTGCGCACGCTGTATCCGGCGTGCGCGGTTGAGCTTCTCACGCTGACGACCCGGGGCGACCAGATCCTCGACCGCACGCTTTCCAAAGTGGGCGGCAAGGGCCTGTTCGTCAAGGAGCTCGAAAACGCCCTGCTGGACGGGCGTGCCGACATCGCGGTGCATTCCCTGAAAGACGTGCCCGTCGATCTGCAGGCGCCTTTCGAGCTGTGCGCCGTGCTCGAACGGGCCGACCCGCGCGACGCCTTCGTTTCCAGCCGCTACGCCAGCCTGGCGGACCTGCCCGAGGGGGCGGTGGTGGGCACGTCCAGCCTGCGGCGCGAGTCGCAGATCCGGGCGCGCCACCCCGGGCTCGCGGTCAGGCCCCTGCGGGGCAACCTCGACACCCGCCTGGCCAAGCTGGACAAAGGCGAGTACGACGCCATCGTGCTGGCGGCGGCCGGCCTGCAGCGGCTCGGCCTGCAGGACCGCATCCGCGGCCTGCTCGACCCCGCCGACAGCCTGCCCGCGGCCGGGCAGGGCGCGCTGGGCATCGAGATCCGCAACGACCGCGACGATCTGCGCGCGTGGATGGCCCCGCTCATCAGCGCGCGGACCACTTCCTGCGTGCTGGCCGAGCGCGCCGTGTCTCGCCGCCTGGGCGGTTCCTGCCAGGTGCCGCTGGCGGCCTACGCCGAAGTCCACGACGGCAGGCTGTCGCTGCGCGCGCTGGTCGCGTCGCCGGACGGCGCGCGCATTTTCCGCGCCGAGCGCGAAGGCC
>NZ_LHSJ01000221.1:0-7160 GCF_001270295.1 Achromobacter sp. DMS1
CGCGCACCGTTCGCCTGGCTGTGCGACGGCGACAGCCGGCTGGGGCCGGTGTGCGAACTGATTGCCGGCGGCCGCTATTGCTGGACGCCGTTTGCCGCGTTGCGCAGCCTGCGCATCCTGCCGCCCGAAGGGCTGGCCGACCTGATCTGGGCGCAGGCGGAGGCGGTTTTCGAAGACGGGCGCCAACTGGCCTGCCTGATTCCCGCGCGCTATCCGGCGCCCGACGGCGCCGCGCAGTCGGAACTGGACGAGGCCCTGAGGTTGGGGCGGCGCACGGAATGGCTGCCCCTGGGCGGCGAAACCTACCGCGGCGCGGGCCAGAAGATGTGGCTCACCGACGCGGGCGAATACGCGTTGCTGGACGTGCGCGCGCTGGAGCTGGACTGACATGGCGGTGCAGGATGCCGAATCGATGCGCGTTTGGCGGGCCGCGGCCCGCCGGCAGGCGCGCGGAGCGGCCCTGGACCGGCTGCAGCCGGCGCTGCTCGACCGGCTCATGGACGACAACCCGGGCGAGCGCACCGAGCCGCCGGGCCGCGCCGTCATGTCGCACATGGAGCTGCGCGCGGCGGTGCTGCGCGACCTGCGCTGGCTGCTCAATACCGTCAACCTGGAAACCACGGACGACATCTCGCCGTACCGCTGGGTGCACGGCTCGACGCTGAATTACGGCGTGCGGGCCATGGCGGGCAAGCGCATGTCGGAAATCGACTGGGTCGACGTGGAGGATTCCATCCGCGACGCCATCATCCGCTTCGAGCCGCGCATCCTGCCCGACACCATCGAGGTGCGCTGCGTCACCGACACCGGCACGCTGGAGCACTACAACGTGCTCAGCCTGTCGATACGCGGCCTGCTCTGGTGCGAGCCGCATCCGCTGGAATTCCTGTTCCGGTCGGACATCGACCTCGAGAGCGGGCACATCGACCTGCGCGACCTGGGAGGCGCCTGATGGATACGCGCCTGCTCGAGTACTACAACCGCGAGCTGGGCTACATGCGCGAGATGGGCGCGGAGTTCGCGCGCCAGTATCCCAAGGTGGCTTCGCGCCTCGGGCTGGGCGAAACCGAGGTGGCCGACCCCTACGTGGAGCGGCTGCTGGAGGGCTTCAGCTTTCTGAGCGCGCGCGTGCAGCTCAAGATGGACGCGGAGTTTCCGCGCTTTTCGCAGCGCCTGCTGGAAGTGATCTATCCGCATTACCTGGCGCCCACGCCGGCCATGGCCGTGGTGGCGCTGGAGCCCAGCATGAACGAGGGCACCCTGGCCAAGGGTTTCCGGCTGCCGCGTGGCACCCTGCTGCGCGCGCGCCTGACGCGCGGCGAGCAGACGCCCTGCGACTTTTCCACCGGCCACGACGTGACGCTGTGGCCGCTGAAGGTGGCGCGCGCCGAGTTCACCGCCACGCCGCCCGACCTGCCGCTTACGCGGCTGGGCTTCGGCGGCCGCGCCGGCAAGGTCGCCGCCGCGTTGCGCCTGCGGCTGGAAGTGTGCGGCGGCCTGTCGCTGGAGGAACTGGACGTGGACCAGCTCACGTTCTTCCTCAACGGGCAGGACGTGGCCATGAACCAGCTGCTGGAACTGATCCTGACCAAGTCGGCGGGCGTGCTGTGCCACGAGGCGCAGCGCCCGCCCGCCTGGCTGAACCTGCTGCCGCCGGATGTCATCCGCCACGAAGGCTTCGACGACGCGCAGGCGCTGCTGCCGGCGCAGGCGCGCGCCTTCCAGGGCTACCGGCTGATGCAGGAGTATTTCGCCTTCCCGCAGCGCTTCCTGTTCTTCAGCCTGAACCGGCTCCGGCAGGGGCTGCGCACCGCCGGCCGCGACGGCAAGGCGCCGGAGACGCGCGCCTTCGACATCACCATCCTGCTTTCCGAGGGTGCGCCGGACCTGGAAAGCACGGTGCAGACCTCGAACGTGGCGCTGCACTGCGTGCCGGCGATCAACCTGTTTCCCAAACGCAGCGACCGCGTGGCGGTGACGCCGCGCACTCACGAATACCACCTGGTGGTGGACCGCACCCGTCCGCTGGATTACGAGGTCTTCGGCGTCACCCGCGTGATGGGCCATCGCGCCGGCGGCGAGGAGCGCGAGTTCCGCGCCTTCTACGGCACCCTGGGCGACGACGAGGACGAGTACGGCGCATACTACGCCACCCGGCGCGAGCCCAGGCTGCTGTCGGACACCGCGCAGCGGCAGGGGTCGCGCACGGGTTATGTGGGCAGCGAGCTGTTCCTCTCGCTGGTGGACCGGCGCGAGGCGCCGTTTTCGGGCGACCTGCGCTATCTGTCGCTGGATACGCTGTGCACCAACCGCGACCTGCCGCTGCTGATGCCGCTGGACCGCGAATCGGATTTCAGCCTGCGCGTGTCGGCGCCCGTCTCGCGCATCAAGGTGCTGCGCGGCCCTTCGCCGCCGCGTCCGGCGCTGGCCGAAGGGGCGGCCGCGTGGCGGCTCATCAATCACCTGGGCCTGAACTATCTCAGCCTGACCGACCTGGACGCCGAGCAGGGCGCGCAGACCCTGCGCGAGACGCTCAAGATCTACGCCGACCTGTCCGATCCGGTCGTCGCCAGGCAGATCGCCGGCCTGTACCGCGTGCGCGCGGTGCCGATGCACCAGCGCCTGCCGGTGCCGGGCCCCATTGTGTACGGGCGCGGCGTGCGCATCGAGCTGACGCTGGACGAGACGGCGTTCTCGGGCATCAGCCCCTTTCTTTTCGGCGCGGTGCTGGAGCGGTATTTCGCGCGGCACGTATCGATCAACATGATGACCGAGCTGGCGCTCGATTCGCTGCAGCGCGGCGCGATCGCCCGCTGGAAACCGAGGCACGGAGGCCGGCCCGTATGCTGAAGCCAGCTCCGCGCCCGCAACCAGGAGATCTGCCCATGCAAGCCGCCCGACTCGCCCAGCCCCGGTACGAACCCGTGCACCTGCTCGGGGAGGTGCGCGCGGTGGACGGGCAGGACTGCGTGGTCTGGTGCGACGGCCGCGAATGGCGCTGCCGCCGCGCGGCAAGCTGCCTGCTGGCGCCCTCGGTGGGGGACCAGGTGCTCATCAGCGGCCCCGATCCGCAGCGGGTCTATCTGATCGCGGTGACCGAGCAGGCCGACGCCGCGCTGAGCCGCCTGCGCGCGCCGGGCGCCCTGCTTATCGAAGCGGCGGACGTGTCGCTGCGCGCGGGCCGGGGCCTGCGCATGGAAGCCGGGCGGCTCGAACTCAAGGGCGGCGAGGCCGACTGCGCCATCGACGAAATGCGCTACCGGGGCAAGGACGCGCGCCTGACGGTGGGACAGGTGCGGCTGGCGGGCAGGCTGTACGAGCTGGTGGTCGACAAGCTGGTCCAGCTCACGCGCAACGCCCTGCGCCTGACCGACGAAATGGACCAGACCGCGCGGGCATCGTGGACGTGGAAGCGCGGCAGTCGGCGCGCGTGCACGGCAAATACAGCGTGGTCACGGGCGAAGAGCTGGTCAAGGTGGATGCTCGCCAGATCCACATGGGATGACGCGGCGCGGCGGGAGCGCGGCAAGCAATCAGGGAAACGGGATATGGAACGCGTAGTCAAGGCTTATACCCCTCTGCCCGAGGAACAGTTGAAGTTCCGCGGGATGTACGGGCACGAGACGCTGTCGCAGCTTTTCGAGTTCGACGTGGAGCTGGTGTCGGATTCGCATTCGCTGGACATGAAGCAGTTGCTGGGGAAATCCGTCACGCTGGAGATCGAGACGTCCGGCGCGAAGCCGCGCTACCTGAACGGGCAGGTCACGCGCTGCGTGCTGGTGGGGCGCGAGGGCGCGACCGCCCGCCACTATATCTACCGCGCGACCCTGCGTCCGTGGCTCTGGTACCTGACGCAAACGTCGGACAACAAGATCTTCCAGAACAAGTCGGCCCCGGACGTGATCCAGGAGGTGCTGTCCGACTACAAGTTTCCGGTCGAGGTCAAGCTGGCCGACAACTACCGCAACTGGGAATACTGCGTGCAGTACCAGGAAACCGACTTCGCCTTCATCAGCCGCCTGATGGAGCACGAAGGCATCTACTACTGGTTCAAGCACGAGAACGGCAAGCACACGCTGGTGCTCACCGATGACGTCACGCAGCACGATCCGCTGCCCGGCTACGAGACCATTCCCTACTACGGGCCGGACCGCGCGGCGGTGCCTCAGGAGGAGTACATCTCCAGTTGGGAGGTGTCGGAGGAGATCACGCCGGGCGCTTTCGTCACCAACGACTATCATTTCAAGACCCCGGGCGCCATGCTGGAAGCCCGGCGCAACAATCCGGGCGCCTACGACAACGGCGACCTGGAAGTCTACGAATGGCAGGGGGGCTACACCAGCGCGGCGGATGCCGAGCGCTATACGCGCGTGCGCCTGGAAGACCTGCAATGCCGCCAGGAGCAGGTCAGCGGCGCTTGCAATGTGCGCGGCGCCGCGCCCGGCTATCTGTTTACCTTGCGCAACCACCCGCGCCAGAGCGAAAACCGCGAATACCTGGTGGTGGGCGCGCGCTACCGCATCCGCGAGGGCGGCTACGCGAGCGGCGCGGGCGGCGCCAGCCTGTTCGACGTGGACTTCACGGTGCTGCCGTCCAACGTGCAGTTCCGCGCGCCGCGCGTCACGCCCATGCCCCACACGCACGGCCCGCAGACCGCCAGGGTGGTGGGCAAGCAGGGCGAGGAAATCTGGACCGACAGCTACGGCCGCGTGAAGGTGCAGTTCCACTGGGACCGCTATGGGCAGAAGAACGAAAACAGCTCCTGCTGGGTGCGCGTTTCCAGCCCGTGGGCGGGCGGGGGCTTCGGCGGCATCCAGCTTCCGCGCGTGGGCGACGAAGTCATCGTGGACTTCATCGGCGGGCATCCCGACCGGCCCATCATCATCGGCCGCGTCTACAACGCGGGCAACATGCCGCCCTGGAACCTGCCGGACAACGCCACGCAGAGCGGTTTCCTGAGCCGCTCCAAGGACGGCACGCCGCGCACGGCCAATGCCTTCATGTTCGAGGACAAGCCCGGCCAGGAAGAGATCTGGCTGCACGCGGAACGCAACTACCGCACCGAGGTCGAGCTGCACGAAACGCACACCACGGACGGCAACCGCACGACCGCCATCGGCGTGCACGACGCCACCACCGTGGGCGGCAACCGCAGCATCCACGTCACCGGCGCCGACCTGCTGACGGTGGGCCAGACCCGCGACGTGACGGTCACGGGGCATGAAAACTACACCGTCAAGGCCTCGCGCAAGACCGAGGTGCAGAACGGCATGAACACCGAGATCTACGGCCAGGGCCTGACCACCACGGTCAAGGCCGTGGGCGAGACTCGCGACATCACGGGACCGTTCAAGGAAACGCTGCACAATACCGAGACCCGCACGGTGACGGGCCTTTTCAACGAAACCTTGAACGGCGGCGAGCTGCGCACGGTGAACAAGGCTTCGAACGTCACCATCAAGGACGGCAGCATCCTGACCGTGGCGACCGGGGACTCGGTGCGCAAGGTGTCGGCCGGATCGCTGGAGGAAACGGTGAACGGCCACGTCAAGCTGACTTCCGAAACCTCGGGCATGGACATCCACGCGCCGCAGACCATCAACATCACCAGCGACGTCGACGTGGTCCTGCAGGGCAAGAAGGTCAAGGACCTGTCCACGTCGAGCTGGCTCAAGGCCACGCCCTTCGGGCTGACCCTGACGGTGGCGCAGAGCACCATGGGCGTCTTCAATGCCGCGCTGTGGCGCTCCAACCTGGCCATGGCGCTTTCCACCGCTTCCGTTTCGGTGATCAGCAGCAACGTGTCCGGCGTTTCGTACAAGGTGGCGGCGGCGGATTATAAGAACAAGGGGCTGGAAACCGAAGCCATCGGCTTGAAGTCGGCCCTCTGCGGCCTTTTTACGCTGATCTGAGCGCGGCAGCGCATGGACGGCCACCAACCTCCAACACAGAAGAAAGGAATATTCAAGCATATGGATTTGCCAACTTGGGCGTGGTGGGCGATCGGGCTGGGTCTGTTCGTGGTGATCGAGGCCTGCGTGGCCCTCTGGTTCATCCGCAAGCAGGTCCAGCGCCGCCAGGAGGCGGCCGCGCAGGTCGAGCAGGTGCGGCGCACCGGCGATCCGGCCTCGGCCCTGGTGCTGGAGGCCACGGATACCGGCAAGCGGCTGGGGGCCTACACCTATTTCGTGGTGAAGCTGCGCCTGCGCGTCACGCCCGCGGCGGGCGAGGCGTTCGAGACGGAAATCAACGCCAACATCTCGCCGGTGCGCATTCCGGATTTCGCCGAGGGCAAGGTCATCGCCGTGCGCGTCGATCCGCGTACCCGCGCGGTGGCGGTGGACCAGCGCACGCAGTAGGACATGAAAACCGTGAAGCCGTCCCGCCTCAGCCTGCTCTCTCGCCCCTACCGGTGGCGCGGGGAGGACTGGCTGGGCGTGGCCGTCATGGCGCTGGCCGGCCTGGAGGACGAGCCGCGCCTCTACACCGAGCAGGACCTGTGGCGCACGGCCGCCGAAGAGGGCGACGGCGCGCTGGACCTGGGCATTCCCAAGGCCGAGGCCGAAGTCTTCGTGCACGGGCGCGCCTATACCGCGCCTTCGGGCCAGGACCGCTCGTGCGCCGTGCGCATGCGGGTCGATACGGTGGACAAGTCCTTGCTGGTCTTCGGCGACCGCTATTGGCTGGACGGCCGCATCACCGAGCCGCTGCCCTTCGAGGAGATGCCGCTGGACTGGAGCCGCGCGTTCGGGGGGCCGGGCGATCCGCGCAATCCGGCCGGCCGCGGCGCGGCGGTGGAGACGCTGGGCAGCATGAGCCTGCGGCCCCTGCCCAACATCGAAGCGCCGCTGGAGCGCATGGAATCGCCCGCGCAGCGCCCCGCCGCCCGGACCTTCCTTTCCTTCCAGAGTAGACAAGCATGCCCAGCACCCGCAAATGGTTCGACGACGACGCCTATCTGGCGCAATGCGAGGCGACCGTCCTGGCCGCCGGCCCGGACGGCAGTCGAGCTTGACGCCGCCGTCGGCTATGCCCGCAGCGGCGGCCAGGCCGGCGACACCGGCACCCTGACCCTGGCCGACGGCGCCGTGCTGACGCTGACCGACACCGTCGACACCGACGACCGCCAGCGCATCCTGCACCAGGTCGAGGGCGAGCGC
>NZ_LHSJ01000222.1:0-7103 GCF_001270295.1 Achromobacter sp. DMS1
CGCCGCGCCCGGCCCCGCCGCCGGCAAGCCGGGCAAGAAGAGCAAGGCCAGGGGCGCGTCGGGCGGCGGCGAGGAGCGCCGCATCCTGCACGTGGTGCAGGACCGCTTCCGTTTCGCCGGCGCCGAGCGCGAACGCGTCATGGAGGCGCTGGACACCGCGCTGCGCATGGGCGCGGGCCACCTGGCCGTGCGCGTCATGGGCGAGGACGGCGGCGACGCTCAGGTCTGGCGTTTCAGCGACCGGCTGCACTGCGCCGATTGCGACATCGAATACACCGACCCGCTGCCCAGCAGCTTCTCCTTCAACTCGCCGCTGGGCGCCTGTGAATCGTGCCGCGGCTTCGGCCGCGTGATCGGCATCGACTTCGGCCTGGTAATCCCGGACGAGAACAAGACCCTGCTCGAGGGCGCCATCAAGCCCTGGCAGACGCCCTCTTACAAGGAATGCCAGGACGAGCTGCAGAAGTACGCGCCGCGCGCCGGCATTCCGCTCGGCGTGCCCTGGAAGCACCTCACCGACGAGCAGAAGCGCTGGGTGCTGTACGGCACGCCCGACTGGAAGGGCGGAAGCGACGCCTGGAAACACCAGTGGTACGGCGTGCAGCGCTTCTTCGACTGGCTCGAAACCAAGGCGTACAAGATGCACGTGCGGGTGCTGCTGTCCAAATACCGCAGCTACACGCCCTGCCCCGCCTGCAACGGCGCCCGCCTCAAGCCCGACGCCCTGCTCTGGCGGCTGGGCGACAAGGCGGAAGCCGACGCCGTGCTGCCGCCGGACGACGGGCGCTACAAGCGCTTCATGCCGGTGCACGCCGCATGGAGCCGCGAACAGCTCGACAACCTGGACGGCCTGTCCATCCACGACGTCATGCTGCTGCCCATCGAACGGGTGCGCGCCTTCTTCGACCGGCTGCGCTTCACCGGCGCGCTGGACGCGGCCACCGATCTCCTCATGACCGAGGTGCGCGCGCGGCTGAAGTTCCTCTGCGACGTGGGCCTGGGCTATCTCACGCTGGACCGCCAGAGCCGCACGCTGTCCGGCGGCGAGGTGCAGCGCATCAACCTGACCACGGCGCTGGGCACCTCGCTGGTGAACACCCTTTTCGTGCTCGACGAGCCTTCCATCGGCCTGCACCCGCGCGACATGCACCGCGTGGTGGAAGTCATGCACCGGCTGCGCAACGCCGGCAACACGCTGGTGGTGGTGGAACACGATCCGCAGGTCATGGTGGCGGCCGACCGCATCATCGACATCGGCCCGGGCCCCGGCGAGCGCGGCGGCCGCATTGTCTTCGACGGCACGCCCGCGCAACTGCGCAACGCCGCCACGCTCACCGGCGACTACCTGGGCGGGCGGCAGCGCGTGGAGGCGCCGCGTCCCATGCCCGTGGCCGGCAATACCCCGCGCCTGGTGCTGGAAGGCGTGAGCGCCCACAACCTCAAGAACGTTTCCATCGAACTGCCCCTGGGCCGGCTGGTCTGCGTGACGGGCGTGTCCGGTTCCGGCAAGTCCACGCTGGTGCAGGACGTGCTGTATCCCGCCCTGCTCAAGCAGAAGGGCAAGCCGTCCGAAGCGCCCGGGCCGTTCGAGCGCCTGCTGGGCGCCGAGCAGATCGCCGACGTGGTCATGGTGGACCAGACGCCCATCGGCAAGACCACGCGGTCCAACCCGGCCAGCTACGTGGGCGCCTTCGACGCCATCCGCAAACTGTTCGCCCAGGCGCCGCTGGCGCGCGAGCGCGGCTACACGGCGGGCACGTTCAGCTTCAACGGCGGCGACGGCCGCTGCCCCACCTGCGGCGGCACCGGCTTCGAGCACGTGGAAATGCAGTTTCTTTCCGACGTGTACCTGCGCTGCCCCGATTGCGACGGCAAGCGCTTCCGGCCCGAGGTGCTGGAGGTGCGCGTGGAGCACCTGGGCAAGAGCGCCTCCATCGACGAAGTGCTCGAAATGACGGTGAGCGAGGCGCTGGACTTCTTCAAGGGTCTGCGCGACGTGCAGACCGGGCTCGCGCCGCTGGCGGACGTGGGGCTGGAATACGTGCGGCTGGGCCAGCCCGTGCCCACGCTTTCGGGCGGCGAGGCGCAGCGGCTCAAGCTCGCCGGCCACCTGGCCGAGGCCGCGCGCAGCGGCATCTCCACGGCCAAGGTCGCCAAGAAGGGCAGCCTGTTCCTGTTCGACGAACCCACCACGGGCCTGCACTTCGACGACGTGGCGCGGCTCATGCGCGCCTTCCGCAAGCTGCTGGCCGCCGGCCATACGCTGCTCGTCATCGAGCACAACCTGGACGTGATCCGCGCGGCCGACTGGCTGATCGACCTGGGGCCCGAGGGCGGCGACGCGGGCGGCGAGGTCGTGGGCGTGGGCACCCCGCGCGACCTGATGGACAACCCGGCCTCGCACACGGGCGCGGCGCTGCGCGACTATGAAGTCAGCATCCTGCCCGCCGGCATCGTCGCGAGCACCGACGCCGACGCCCAGGAAGCCGAGCAGGCCGGCCTGGCCGCGGTCATCGAGGAGCCGCGCGCGGACTACGCGGCGCAGGCCGGCACGCCGCTGCAATCGCTCATGCGGCGCCGCCGCCAGGACGCGCGGGCCATCGAGATCCGCAATGCGCGCGAACACAACCTGAAGAACATCAGCGTGGAAATCCCGCGCGACAAGTTCACGGTGATTACCGGCGTGTCGGGCTCGGGCAAGTCCACGCTGGCCTTCGACATCCTGTTCAACGAAGGCCAGCGGCGCTACCTGGAGTCGCTCAACGCCTATGCGCGCGCCATTGTGCAGCCGGCCGGCAAGCCGGACGTGGACGCCATCTTCGGCATCCCGCCGACGGTGGCGATCGAGCAGCGCACCAGCCGAGGCGGCCGCAAGTCCACCGTGGCCACAATGACGGAAATCCACCATTTCCTGCGCTTGCTGTATGTGAAGCTGGGCACGCAGTACTGCCCCGACTGCAACGTGCCGGTGGAGCCGCAGAACGCCGACCAGATCGTGGCGCGGCTGATGCGCGAGCGCAAGGGCGAGCACATCGGCCTGCTGGCCCCGCTGGTCACCGCCCGCAAAGGCTATTACACCGACCTGGCCAAGTGGGCGGCCGGCAAGGGCCACACGCACCTGCGGGTGGACGGCCGGTTCATTCCCGTCTCGCCCTGGCCCCGCCTGGACCGCTACAAAGAACACACCATCGAGCTGCCGGTGGCCGACGTGGTGATCGAGCCTGCCAACGAGGCCGCGCTGCGCGACGCCGTCCGGCGGGCGCTGGAAAACGGCCAGGGCGTGATGTCGGCGGTGTGGCCCGTGGACAAGCTGCACGAGGCGCTGGACAGCGACCTGCAGCAGCAGCATTTCTCGGTCAAGCGCGCCTGCCCCTGCTGCGGCGCGAGCTTCCCCGAGCCGGATCCGCGCCTGTTCTCGTACAACTCCAAGCACGGCTGGTGCCCCTCGTGCTTCGGCACCGGCCTGCAGCTGCAAGGCTTCGACGAAGAACAGACGGGCGAGGAAACCGCCTGGAACGCCTGGTACGAGGGCGAGGCGCGCACCTGCCCCGACTGCAACGGCCAGCGCCTGAACCGCGTGGCCCGCGCCGTGCGCTGGCGCGACCGCTCCATCGCCGAACTGGCGGCGCTGCCGGTTTCCGACGCGCATACCTTCTTCACCGGCCTGGTGGCGCGCGGTCGCGAGGGCGAGATCGCGCGCGACATCCTGGCCGAGATCCGCGGCCGCCTCAATTTCATGCAGGAAGTGGGGCTGGACTACCTGGCGCTGGACCGCGCCGCGCCCACGCTGTCGGGCGGCGAAGCGCAGCGCATCCGGCTGGCCGCGCAGCTGGGCTCCAATCTGCAAGGGGTGTGCTACGTGCTGGACGAGCCCACCATCGGTCTGCATCCGCGCGACAACCGCATCCTGCTCGACGCGCTGGCGCGCCTGGAAGGCAACGGCAATACCCTGGTGGTGGTGGAGCACGACGACGACACCATCCGCCGCGCTTCGCACATCATCGACATCGGCCCCGGCGCGGGCATCCGCGGCGGCCGCGTGGTGGCGCAGGGCAGCGCCGAAGATCTGATCGCCACGCCCGAATCCGTCACCGGCCGCTACCTGGCGCATCCGCTGCGCCACCCGCTGCAGGGCCGGCGCCCCGTGGCGCCCGACACGCCCATGATCCGCATCGAGGGCGCCCGCCTGCACAACCTGCGCCAGGTGGACGCCCGCATTCCGGTGGGCCGCCTCAGCGTGGTGACGGGCGTGTCCGGCTCGGGCAAGTCCACGCTGGCGCGCGAAGTGCTGCTCGACAACCTGCTGCAGGCCGTCTCGCAGGGCAAGGCGCCGGCCTGGGCGGGCTGCGAGCGCATCACCGGCTGGGAAGCCATCGACCGCGTGCTCGAAGTGGACCAGACGCCCATCGGCAAAACCCCGCGCTCCTGCCCCGCCACCTACGTCGGCTTCTGGGACGACGTGCGCAAGCAGTTCGCCGACACCCGCGAGGCCCGCATGCGCGGCTGGACGGCGGCCCGCTTCTCGTTCAATACCGGCGACGGGCGCTGCCCCATTTGCGAAGGGCAGGGCATGCGCACCATCGAGATGAACTTCCTGCCCGACGTGAAGGTGCCCTGCGACGCCTGCAGCGGCGCGCGCTTCAACAGCGATACGCTGTCGGTGCAGATGCGCGGCAAGAACGCGGGCGAAGTGCTGGCCCTGGAAGTGGACGACGCGCTGGCGTATTTCGCGGCCCATCCCAAGATCCATCGCCCCCTGCAATTGATGCAGGACGTGGGCCTGGGCTATCTCACACTGGGCCAGCCTTCGCCCACGCTGTCCGGCGGCGAGGCGCAGCGCATCAAGCTCGTGACCGAGCTGTCCAAGGCGCGGCTGACCGACGGCCTGCTCAAGACCGGCCGGGCCTCGCGCGTGCCGCACACCCTTTACGTGCTCGACGAGCCCACGGTGGGCCTGTCCATGGCCGACGTGGAAAAACTCATCCACGTGCTGCACCGTTTGGTCGAGGCGGGCAACACCGTGGTGGTCATCGAACACAACCTGGACGTGATCGCCGAAGCCGACTGGTTGCTGGACCTGGGCCCGGAAGGCGGCACGGGCGGCGGCCGGCTCGTGGCCGAGGGCTCGCCGGAACACGTCATGAGCCTGCGCGAGCGCTCGCACACCGGGCGCGTGCTGGCGGAGTTCCTGAAACAGTAGCCGCCATGGAATGCCGTTTTGAAGACCGCCTGGCCGGGCGGGCCCGCCGCCTGGCCGGCCTGTGCGCCGCCATCGAGGCGCGCTCGGCCGCCGAAGTCGGGCCGGCGCTGGAGGCCATCGACGCGCAGCGCCGCCGCGGACGCTGGATCGCCCTGCTCCTGGACTACGAACTGGGCGAATGGCTGCTGCCCGAAACCGTCCGCCCCGCCCCGGACGGCCCCTGGACGCCGCCCCGCGACGACGGCCGGGCGCGGCTGCGGGCATACGCCTTCGAGCGCGCGGAAAGCGTCGCGCCGTGGGCGCCCCAGCCGGGCGACGAAGCCGCCGCGGCGCAGCCGCCGCGCCCGCGCATGGACGAGGCCGGCTATGCCGCGCGCATCGACACCGTGCGCCGGCTGATCGAGGCAGGCGAGCTGTACCAGCTCAACTACACCCAGCCGCTGGACGTGCGCGCCGACGGATCGCCCGCGGCGCTGTACCGCCGCATCGCCAGCCGCCATCCGGTGGCCCACGCCGCCTATATCGAAGACGGCGCGCGCGCCATTCTGTCGTTCTCGCCCGAACTGTTCGTGGCGCGCCAGGGCAGCCGGCTCGTCACCCGTCCCATGAAAGGCACCGCGCCGCGCCATGCCGATCCGGCCGAAGACGAGCGGCTGGGCCGCGAGCTGCTGGCCAGCTCCAAGAACCGCGCCGAGAACCTGATGATCGTGGACCTGCTGCGCAATGACCTGGGCCGGCTGGCCGAGCCGGGATCGGTGCGGGTGGACGCGCTGTTCACGCTGGAGCGCTACCCCACGGTCTGGACCATGACCTCCACCGTGTCGGCAGAGGCCCCGCGCGCCACCCTGGAACAGGTGCTGCGCGCGCTGTTTCCCTGCGGCTCGATCACCGGCGCGCCCAAGGTGGCCGCCATGCGCCGCATCCGCCAGCTCGAAATCGCGCCGCGCGGCCTGTACTGCGGCAGCATCGGCTGGCTCGCGCCGGACGGCGACTTCTCGCTCAACGTGGCCATCCGCACCCTGGTGCTGGAAGCGGGCGGGCACGGCGTCTACGGCGTGGGCGGCGGCATCGTGCTGGATTCGGACCCGGCGCAGGAGTGGCAGGAATGCCGCTGGAAGGCGCGCATCCTCTCGCGGGATCCCGGCACTCCCCGGCCCTGCCGCGGCAAACGGGGTAGCATAGACCGGCATACGCCTGGAAACGCGGAACCGCCATGCAGCCCGAACTGATCGAAACCATCCTGGTCGACGCCGATCTCGGCATTCCCCTGCTCGCCCGCCACCTGGCCCGGCTGGAGCGCTCGTGCAAGGCGCTGGACTACGACTGGGGCGGGCCCGAGGTCGGGCAGGACATCATGGTGGCGGCGCTGTCGCTCACCACGCCCGGCCCGCACCGCCTGCGCCTGCTGGTGGCGCGCGACGGCTCGCGGCACATCCAGACGGCCCCGCTGCCGCCCCTGCCGCCCGGGCAGGAAGTCATGCTCGCGCCCGAGGCCCTGGATTCGGCCGAACCCCTGCTGCGGTACAAGACCACCTACCGCCCCTGGTACACCAAGACCATCGAATGGCTGCCCGCCCATCCGCGGGTTTTCGACCTGCTCTACCTGAACGAACGCGGCGAGCTCTGCGAAGGCAGCCGCAGCAACGTCTATCTGCTGCTGGGAGGCGACTGGTACACGCCGCCCGTGGCCAGCGGCTGCCTGCCTGGCGTGCAGCGCGAGGAACTGCTGGAACGGGGCCAGGCCACCGAGCGCGTGCTGACCCTCGACGACCTGCGCGAAGCCAGCGAGATCCGGCTGTCCAATGCGCTGCGCGGCTGGTTTCCCGTCACCCTGCGCGACGACTGAAGCGCGGGCGCGGCACGCCCGGCCTCACCCCACGGCCAGACGCACGGCCTCGTTCGC
>NZ_LHSJ01000223.1:0-7103 GCF_001270295.1 Achromobacter sp. DMS1
GTCCACGGCGTAGCTGCGGTGCGCGCCCGGCAGGCGGTCCGCCAGTTCGGCCAGCGCCTCCTGCCGCCTGCCCAGCAAGCCCAGCGTGGCGCCGGCCGCCGCGTAGCGTTCGGCCAGGGCGCGGCCGAGCCCGCTGCTGGAGCCGGTGATGAAAACTCGTTGCATGCCGGGCTCCAAGAAGTAGGCAGCTGCAGGCGCGGACGGCCGGCCGCAACCGGCCGGTGGTTTGCCGCCGGGAACGCGGCCGCGCCGGGTTCA
Organism: Achromobacter sp. DMS1; assembly: GCF_001270295.1. Lineage (NCBI taxonomy): Bacteria > Pseudomonadati > Pseudomonadota > Betaproteobacteria > Burkholderiales > Alcaligenaceae > Achromobacter > Achromobacter sp. DMS1. The sequence goes on from NZ_LHSJ01000223.1 coordinate 259, forward strand.
AAGAAAGATCAGCGCAAAAATGGCCGCCACGAGCGCCCATTTCGACAGGTAATACAGGGGCTTGCTCTTTTTCTTGAGCGACTTGCCGAAACGCCGCACGGCGTACACCGCGCCGAAGATGCGGTTGATGCCGCCAGTGGCGTCGCCTTCCTGGTTGGGAGAGGCCGCCGCGCGCAGCAGGAAGCCGCCCACCTTGCGATTGAAAGCCTGCGCCCAGCGGTAGCGCATGGGACGCTCGACGTCGGCGAACAGGATGATGCGGTTCTGGTCGGTCTTGTTTTCGGCGTAGTGGATGAAGGTTTCGTCGAAGACCACCGCCTCGCCATCGCGCCAGTAGTAGTCCTGCCCGTCGACGTTGATGTAGCAATCGGGGCTGTTGGGCGTGATGAGGCCCATGTGAAAGCGCAGCGAGCCCGCGTAGGGATCGCGGTGGCGGGGCAACCGGCTGCCGGGAGGCAGGGCCGCGAACATGGCCGCCTTGATGGTGGGAATGTCGGCCAGCAGCCGGGTCGTGATGGGGCAGAGCTCGTTGGCCGAGGGGTGGTCGGCGTCGTACCACTTCAGGTAGAAGCGCTTCCAGCCGCTCTTGAAGAACGAGTTGAAGCCCGCGTCGTTGTACTTGCTGGAAGCCTTGATGTGGCCGTCGCCATACAGGCGCATGGCTTCCGCGCGGATGTCGTCGCAGCGCTCCAGCAGCACCTTCAGCTCCGGGAAGGCGTCCAGGGAAAGATAGGGCTTGTTGGGCACGCCGGAAAAGGCGTACATGAAGCAGTTCAGGGGCGCCGTGAACGTGGAATGATCCAGCGCCTGCCGCGAAAACCTGTGCCTGACGCGGCCACGGAAATGCACGACTGTTGCGCATACGGCGAACAACGCCAGGATGAACCACTTCATTGCATACCTCCGGTGCTGAGCAAGGGGCGCGCGGGCGCACCCCTTGCCTTTACTGCGCTGCGAGCCCGGCGTGCAGTTCCTGCAGCGGATACACCTGCAGGCCCAGCCCCTGACGCAGATATTGCATGCCCTCCACGGCCGCGCGGGCGCCGGCGATGGTGGTGAAGAAAGTGACGCGCGCGGCCAGCGCCTGCGTGCGGATGGTGCGCGAATCGGCGATGGCGTTGCGGCGCTCCTCGACCGTATTGATAACCAGCGCGATTTCGCCGTTCTTCACCATGTCCACGATGTGCGGACGGCCTTCGGTGACCTTGTTGACCGTCTGCACGGGGATGCCGGCGGCCTCGATCTCGGCGGCCGTGCCGCGCGTGGCCACCAGCTTGAAGCCCAGGGCATGCAGCCGCGGGCGACTTCCACCGCACGGGGCTTGTCCTGGTTCTTCACGCTGATGAACACCGTGCCCGATTCGGGCAGGCGCACGCCCGCGGCCAGCTGGGACTTCACGAAAGCTTCGCCGAAGCTCTGGCCCACGCCCATGACCTCGCCGGTGGACTTCATTTCGGGTCCCAGGATGGTGTCCACGCCCGGGAACTTCACGAAGGGGAACACGGCTTCCTTGACCGAGAAGTACGAGGGCACCACTTCCTTGGAGACGCCCTGGTCGGCCAGCGTGCGGCCCGCCATGGCGCGGGCGGCGATCTTGGCAAGCTGCAGGCCCGTGGCCTTGGACACGTAGGGCACCGTGCGCGAGGCGCGCGGATTGACTTCCAGCACGTAGACGTCGCCGCCCTGGATGGCGAACTGCACGTTCATGAGGCCGCAGACGTTCAGCGCCTTGGCCATCATGGAGGTCTGGCGCTTGATCTCGGCGATGACGTCGGCCGACAGCGAATACGGCGGCAGGCTGCAGGCCGAGTCGCCGGAGTGCACGCCGGCCTGCTCGATGTGTTCCATGACGCCGCCGATGAAGACGGTTTCGCCGTCGGCCAGGCAGTCCACGTCGACTTCGGTGGCGTTGTTCAGGAAGCGGTCGAGCAGCACGGGGGAATCGTTGCTGACCTTCACGGCCTCGCGCATGTAGCGTTCGAGATCCTGCTGCTCATGCACGATTTCCATGGCGCGGCCGCCCAGCACGTAGCTGGGGCGCACCACCAGCGGATAGCCGATCTCGGCGGCGTGGGCCAGGGCCTCGCCCTCGGTGCGGGCGGTGCGGTTGGGCGGCTGGCGCAGGCCGAGCTTGTTGAGCAGCTTCTGGAAGCGCTCGCGGTCTTCGGCCACGTCGATGGATTCGGGGCTGGTGCCGATGATGGGCACGCCGTTGGCTTCCAGCGCGCGGGCCAGCTTCAGCGGCGTCTGGCCGCCGTACTGGACGATCATGCCCACGGGGTTTTCCTTGTGGACGATCTCCAGCACGTCTTCGAGCGTCAGCGGCTCGAAGTAGAGGCGGTCGGAGGTGTCGTAGTCGGTGGACACCGTCTCCGGGTTGCAGTTGACCATGATGGTTTCATAGCCATCTTCGCGCAGCGCCAGCGCGGCATGCACGCAGCAATAGTCGAACTCGATGCCCTGGCCGATGCGGTTCGGCCCGCCGCCCAGCACCACGATCTTCTTGCGGTCGGTGGGCGCGGCCTCGCACTCCTCCTCGTAGGTGGAGTACATGTAGGCGGTGCGGGTGGCGAACTCGGCCGCGCAGGTGTCCACGCGCTTGTATACGGGGCGCACGTTCAGCTGGTGACGCAGCTTGCGCACTTCGGATTCGGAGGAATCCAGCAGGAAGGCGAGGCGGCGGTCGGAGAAGCCGCGGCGCTTGAGCTCCCACAGCGTGGCGTAGTCGAGGTCGGCCAGCGTCTTCTGCTCGAGCGCCAGCTCGATGTCGACGATTTCCTTGATCTGCGACAGGAACCACGGGTCGATGTGCGTGATGTTGTGCACTTCTTCGAGGGAGAACCCTTGCGCGAAGGCGTCGCCCACGTACCAGATGCGCTCGGGGCCGGCTCGCCCAGCTCCACCTGCAGCTTCTCGCGGTCGGTGGTTTTCTGGTTCAGGCCGTCCACGCCCACTTCCAGGCCGCGCAGGGCCTTCTGGAAGGATTCCTGGAATGTGCGGCCGATGGCCATGACTTCGCCCACGGACTTCATCTGCGTGGTCAGGCGCGCGTCGGCCTGCGGGAACTTCTCGAACGCGAAGCGCGGCACCTTGGTGACGACGTAGTCGATGGAGGGCTCGAACGAGGCGGGCGTGGCGCCGCCGGTGATTTCGTTCTTGAGTTCATCGAGCGTGTAGCCCACGGCCAGGCGCGCGGCGACCTTGGCGATGGGAAAGCCCGTGGCCTTGGAGGCCAGGGCGGACGAACGCGACACGCGCGGGTTCATCTCGATGACGATCATGCGGCCGTTCTTGGGATTGACGGCGAACTGCACGTTGGAGCCGCCGGTGTCCACGCCGATCTCGCGCAATACCGCGATCGATGCGTCGCGCATGATCTGGTATTCCTTGTCGGTCAGCGTCTGCGCCGGCGCCACGGTGATGGAGTCGCCCGTGTGCACGCCCATGGGGTCGAGGTTCTCGATGGAGCACACGATGATGCAGTTGTCCGCCTTGTCGCGGACCACTTCCATTTCGAATTCCTTCCAGCCCAGCAGCGATTCCTCGATCAGCAGCTCGCTGGTGGGCGAGGCTTCGAGGCCGCGGCGGCAGATGGTTTCGAATTCCTCGGCGTTGTAGGCGATGCCGCCGCCCGTGCCGCCCAGCGTGAAGCTGGGCCGGATCACGACGGGAAAGCCCGAGGTGCCGAGCTCGGCGGCGATGCGACGCTGGACGTCCCAGGCCTCGTCCATGGTGTGGGCCACGCCCGACTTGGCCGATTCCAGGCCGATGTCGGTCATGGCCTGCTTGAACTTCTGGCGGTCTTCGGCCTTCTCGATGGCGTGCTCGTTGGCGCCGATGAGCTCCACGTTGTGCTTCTTCAGCACGCCGTGGTGGGCGAGGTCCAGCGCGCAGTTCAGCGCGGTCTGGCCGCCCATGGTGGGCAGCAGCGCATCGGGCTTCTCGCGCTCGATGATCTTCTCGACGGCCTGCCAGGTGATGGGCTCGATGTACGTGACGTCGGCCGTTTCCGGGTCGGTCATGATGGTGGCCGGGTTGCTGTTCACCAGGATGGTGCGATAGCCCTCGGCCTTGAGCGCCTTGCACGCCTGCGCGCCGGAATAGTCGAATTCGCACGCCTGCCCGATGATGATGGGGCCGGCGCCGATGATGAGAATGCTTTTTATGTCTGTACGCTTGGGCATGATGCAGTCTTTACTTTTGGCCGGCCATCAGGGTGATGAACTTGTCGAACAGTTCGATGATGTCGTGCGGGCCAGGGCTGGCTTCCGGGTGGCCCTGGAAGCAGAATGCCGGACGGTCGGTGAGCTCGAAGCCCTGCAGCGTGCCGTCGAACAGCGAGATGTGGGTGACGCGCGCGTTGGCCGGCAGGCTGGCCGGATCCACCGCGAAGCCGTGGTTCTGGCTGGTGATGTACACCCGCTTGGTGTCCACGTCCTGCACGGGGTGGTTGGCGCCGTGGTGGCCGGTCTTCATCTTGATGGTCTTGCCGCCGACGGCCAGGCCCATGAGCTGATGGCCCAGGCAGATGCCGAAGAGCGGCAGCTTGCGGTCGATGAAGGCGCGGGTGGCCTCGATGGCGTAGTCGCAGGGCTCGGGATCGCCGGGGCCGTTGGACAGGAACACGCCGTCGGGCTGGAGCTTGAAGACTTCGTCGGCGGGCGTCTCGGCCGGCACCAGCGTGATGCGGCAGCCGCGGTCGGCCAGCAGGCGCAGGATGTTGCTCTTCACGCCGTAGTCATAGGCCACGGCATGGAAGCGCGACTGCTCGGGCGAGCCGTAGCCCTGGCCCAGCCGCCAGGTGCCTTCCTGCCAGTCGAGGTTTTCCTTGATGGACACGACCTTGGCCAGGTCCTGGCCCGCCATGCCGGGAAAGCCCTGCGCCAGTTCGACGGCGCGCTCGGCGTCGGTGCCGACCAGAATGCAGGCGCCCTGGGCGCCCTTCTCGCGCAGGATGCGCGTGAGCTTGCGGGTGTCGATGCCGGAAATGGCGACGATGCCCTGCTCGGCCAGATACTCGGGCAGGGACTGCGTGGCGCGGAAATTCGACACGCGGGCGGGCAGTCGCGCACCACCAGGCCGGCGGCATAAACGCGGCGGGACTCCACGTCTTCCTTGTTGACGCCGGTATTGCCGATGTGCGGATAGGTCAGCGTGACCATCTGGCCGCTGTAGCTGGGATCGGTGAGAATTTCCTGGTACCCGGTCATGGCGGTGTTGAACACCACCTCGGCGACAGTATGGCCAGGCGCACCGATCGACACGCCTCGAAAGATGGTACCGTCCGCCAGAGCCAGAATTGCAGGAGGGAAGCGGTTGATCCCCTCGGGAAAAAGTTGCGGCAGCACAGTAAACCCCGGTTTTCAGAATCGATAATCAAACCTTCGAATTATACCTTGAGCGGCCATTTTCCCCGGAAAACCGCGCCAGGCAAGGCCGGAACGGGCGATCCGGCCGGTTGGCGGCGGCCTCGGCCATAGAACGGGCAGCGCGGGCGGCAAGGCGGTGATACGCTTGGTTCTCTTTCCGTTCAACCCGCCGTGAGCAGCACCGGAGCCGTACCGTATGCCCAGCCAGTTAGACGCCCTGCGCAACCACACCACCGTCGTCGCCGACACGGGCGATTTCGAGGCCATGAAGGCCCTGCGTCCCACCGACGCCACCACCAACCCGTCCCTTATTCTCAAGGCCGTGCAGCAGGAAGCCTACCGCCCGCTGCTGGAGCAGACCGCGCGCGACCACCGGGGCGCCTCCACCGCCGAGCTCATGGACCGGCTGCTGGTGGCTTTCGGGCGGGCCATTCTCGACATCGTGCCGGGCCGGGTGTCCACGGAAGTGGACGCGCGCCTTTCCTTCGACACGCGCGGCACCATCGAGCGCGCCCGCGCCCTGGTCGCCCTCTACGAAGCCGCCGGCGTGCCGCGCGAGCGCGTGCTCATCAAGATCGCCTCCACCTGGGAAGGCATACAGGCCGCCCGCGCGCTGCAGGCCGAAGGTGTGCACTGCAACCTCACGCTGCTGTTCTCGCTGCCGCAGGCCGTGGCCTGCGCCGATGCCGGCGCGCAGCTGATCTCGCCCTTCGTGGGCCGCATCTACGACTGGCACAAGAAGGCGGCCGCGCCGCCTGGGCCGAGGACGAGCATGCCGGCGCCAACGACCCGGGCGTGCAGTCCGTGACCCGTATCTACCACTATTACAAGCGCTTCGGCATCGAAACCGAGATCATGGGCGCAGCTTCCGCAACGTGGGCCAGATCCTGGCGCTGTCGGGCTGCGACCTGCTCACCATCAGCCCCGAGCTGCTGCGCAAGCTGGCCGACACCGAGGGAGACGCCCCCGCGCAGCTCAGCCCCGACCGGCTGCCCGCGGACATCGAACGCGTTCCCGCCGACGAGGTCAGTTTCCGCACCCTGCTGAACCAGGACGCCATGGCCACCGACAAGCTTTCCGAAGGCATACGCCAGTTCGTGGCCGACGCCGAAAAGCTGGACGGCCTGATCGAGGCCCAGCGGGGCTGACGCCGCCCGCAGGCGCGGCGGGCGCGCGCAGCCGCGCTGCGCGCCTGGCCGCACAGGGGGCACGGGCGGCCCTGCAAAGGAAGCGCACATTCTTACAAGAACGCTGACAATTTTGACATAATGACATCAGACAGCGCCGCCTTCCTTCTCCCAGAATGACAGCGCCCACCCCCTCTCCTCCCGCGGTCACGCTCGCCAATTGTGAACGTGATCCCGTCCACATCCCGGGCGCGATCCAGCCTCGGGGCCTGCTGCTTGCGTTCGACGCCGACGGCGTGTTGCGCTACGCCAGCGAGACGCCGCCGGGGCGCTGGATGCCGGCCTCGCG
>NZ_LHSJ01000224.1:0-7065 GCF_001270295.1 Achromobacter sp. DMS1
GCGCCAGCGCGCAGTAGGGATCGTCGTCGCTGGCCACGACCACCGTCTGGAACGGCAGCGGCCGCCGCGCGATGGGCGCGAAGCCGCGCAGGCATTCGGGCGCGTCGGGCCGCTCGACGTCGGCCGGCGCCACCAGCAGCGCGCCGGCCACTTTGTGCCAGAGCGGCACGGGCAGCGCCGCGCTCACCAGACAGCCCAGGCTGTGGGCGATGAGCAGCGCCGGCGTGCGGGCGCGCTCCACTTCGGCCGCGAGCGTGGCGATCCATTCGGCGCAGACCGGATTTTCCCAGTCGCGCTGGCGTACGCGCACCGCCTGCGGCAGCATGGTTTCCCACTGCGATTGCCAGTGGCCGGGGCCGGAGTCTTTCCACCCGGGGACGATGATCGGTTGGAGTCTCATGGCGGCCATGATGCCGCGCCCGCCTAGTAACGCAAACGAATAAATCCTCTTTTGCATATGCGCGCGGCGGTATAAACGAAGGGCGCGCAGCCTTGCTGCGCCGCAGCGCGGGAGGGGCTCGCGCAGGCGCTGGAAACAAGGGGTTTCAGTGTATGCTTGCCGGGCAATATGCACCGCGGCGGGTCGCGCATGCGCGACCCGCCCAGAAGCCAACGAGATCATCAGAGGAGTCCATCATGAAGCCCGTATTTCGTCTGACCCCGGTCATCGCGGCCTTCGGCGTCGCCGCCGGCCTGGCGTTCGGCGCCGCCGCGCAGGCCCAGACCATCAAGATCGCCATCGTGGGCCCCACCACGGGCCCCGTCACGCAATATGGAGACATGGTGCGCGAGGGCGTGGACACGGCCGTGGAACGCATCAACGCGGCGGGCGGCGTCAATGGCAAGAAGCTGGAAACCGTCGTGATCGACGATGGCTGCGAGCCCAAGCAGGGCCCGGTGGCGGCCAACCGCGTCGTGAACTCCAAGATCGGCTTCGTGGTGGGCCACGTGTGCTCGGGCGCCACCATCGCCGCCGCCGACATCTACGACAACGAAGGCGTGGTCATGGTGACCCCGTCGGCCACCTCGCCCGCGCTCACCGACGGCAAGAACTATGAGTTCATCTTCCGCACCATCGGCCGCGACGACCAGCAAGGCCCGGCCGCCGCCAAGTTCGTGCTCGAGAAGATCAAGCCCAAGAAGGCCGCCGTGCTGCACGACAAGCAGTCGTACGGCCAGGGCATCGCCACCGCCGTCAAGAACGACCTGGAGAAAGGCGGCGTGAAGGTCGCGGTCTTCGAGGGCATCAACGCGGGCGACAGCGACTATTCCGCGGTCATCACCAAGCTCAAGAGCGAGGGCGTGGACTTCGTCTACTACGGCGGCTATCACCCCGAAATGGGCCTGCTGCTGCGCCAGGCGGCCGAGCAGGGCGTGAAGGCCAAGTGGATGGGTCCCGAGGGCGCGGGCAACCCCGACATCAACGCCATCGCGGGCGACGCGGTCGAGGGCATGCTGGTCACGCTGCCGGCCGACTTCACCCAGAACGCCGCCAACGCCGACATCGTCAAGGCCTTCCAGGCCAAGAAGCGCAATGCCGGCGGCGCCTTCCAGATGACGGCCTACACGGCCACGCAGGTCATCGCCGACGGCATCAAGGGCGCCGGCAGCGAAGATCCCGCCAAGGTCGCCAAGTACCTGCACGCCAATTCGTTCGACACCCCCATCGGCAAGGTGTCGTGGAACAAGCAGGGCGACCTGAACGACTTCAAGTTCGACGTGTTCGTGTGGCACAAGGACGGCAGCAAGTCCGTCTACAAGTAAGCAGCGGCGCCGCGCGTCCTCCCTCGGGGAGGGCGCGGCAAAAAGGCCCGGAAGGCGGCGACGCCTTCCGGGCCTTGTCGTTGCGCGGCCGGCGGACCGGCGGACGCGTGCGCCGCCGCTAGACGCCTTGCACGCGGCGGCCGGTATCGGCCTCGAACCAGTGCAGCGGATGGCGGCCGTCGGGGCCCACGTTGACCGTGGCGCCCACCTTGGCGGGCGATTCGCTGAGCTGGCGCGTGGTGCAGCGCACGACGAGCGCGGTCTTGCCGCAGCGGCAATGCACCAGCTGCTCGGAGCCCAGGGTTTCGACCATTTCCACCTCGGACGGCAGGCCCTGGGTGTTGAGCAGCATGTGCTCGGGCCGCATGCCCATGATGACCTTGCGGCCGCGCACCTGGGCGGGCACCTGCAGCGGCGAGATCTCCAGCGGCAGTCCGTCGGCGGTCTGCACCGTGCCGTCGCCGGCCACGTTCACGTCGATCAGGTTCATGGGCGGCGAGCCGATGAAGCCGGCCACGAAGGTGGAGGCGGGCTTTTCGAACACTTCCGTGGGCGTGCCGATCTGCTCGGGCACGCCCTGGTACATGACGACCATGCGGTGAGCCAGGGTCATGGCCTCGACCTGGTCGTGCGTCACGTAGAGGCTGGTGGTGCCGAGCCTGCGGTGCAGCTTCATGATCTCCAGGCGCATCGCCACGCGCAGCTTGGCGTCCAGATTGGACAGCGGCTCGTCGAAGAGGAACACCTTGGGCTCGCGCACGATGGCGCGGCCCATGGCCACGCGCTGGCGCTGTCCGCCGGACAGCGCGCGCGGCCGGCGGTCGAGCAGGTGGCTCAGCTCCAGGATCTGGGCGGCCGCGTCCACGCGCTTCTTGATCTCGTCCTTGGAGAATTTGCGGATCTTCAGGCCGTACGCCATGTTCTCGAACACGGTCATGTGCGGATAGAGCGCATAGTTCTGGAACACCATCGCGATGTCGCGCTCGGCCGGCTCAAGGTTGTTGACGACCTGATCGCCGATGAGAATCTCGCCGCTGGTCACGGTTTCGAGCCCGGCGACCATGCGCATCAGCGTCGACTTGCCGCAGCCGGAGGGGCCGACGATGACGATGAACTCGCCATCCTTGACCTCCATGTCGATGCCGTGGATGACCGGCACGTTGCCGGCATAGGTTTTCTTGACGTTGCGAAAGCTGAGAGTAGCCATGGATTATTCGTAGTCGGAGTCGTGTTGGGTCGGGCGTCGGGCGGCGGGCGTCACTTTTCCGTGTCGACCAGGCCCTTCACGAACCATTTCTGCATCAGGATGACCACCAGCACGGGGGGAATCATGGCCAGCATGGCGGTGGCCATGGTGATGTTCCATTCGGTCACGCTGTCGCCGCCGGAAATCATGCGCTTGATGCCGATGACCACCGGGTACATGTCTTCCCGGGTGGTGATGAGCAGCGGCCACAGGTACTGGTTCCAGCCGTAGATGAACTGGATGACGAAGAGGGCGGCGATGCTGGTCTTGGACAGCGGCAGCAGCACGTCGCGGAAGAAGCGCACGGGGCCGGCCCCGTCGATGCGGGCCGCCTCGACCAGCTCGTCGGGCACCGTCAGGAAGAACTGGCGGAAGAGGAAGGTGGCGGTGGCCGAGGCGATGAGCGGCAGCGTCAGGCCGGCGTAGCTGTTGAGCATGCCCAGGTCGGCCACCACCTTGTAGGTGGGCGCGATGCGCACTTCCACCGGCAGCATCAGGGTGACGAAGATCATCCAGAAGAAGAACATGCGGCCGGGAAAGCGGAAATACACCACCGCGAAGGCCGACAGCATGGAAATGGCGATCTTGCCGATGGAAATGCACAGGGCCATGATCAGGCTCACGTACATCATGCGGCCCACGGGCGTGCCCGAGGAGCCGCCGCCGGAGCCGGCGAACAGCGCCTGCATGTAGTTGTCGAAGAAATGCTTGCCGGGAATCAGCGACATCGGCGCCGAGGCCACTTCCTGCGCGGTCTGGGTCGACGCGACGAAGGTGACGTACAGCGGAAATGCCACCAGCGCCACGCCGCAGAGCAGGATGGCATGGGCCAGGAAATCCAGCCAGGGACGGCGTTCAACCATGGTTTGTAGCCTCGAACGGAATCAATACTGCACTTTGCGGTCGATGTAGCGGAACTGCACGACCGTCAGGGCGATCACAATGAGCATCAGCACCACCGACTGGGCGGCCGACGAGCCGAGGTCCAGGCCGCGGAAGCCGTCGCTGTACACCTTGTAGACCAGGATGGACGTGGACGTGCCCGGGCCGCCCTGGGTCGTGGTGTCCACCACGGCGAAGGTGTCGAAGAATGCGTAGATGATGTTGACCACCAGCAGGAAGAAAGTGGTGGGCGACAGCAGCGGGAAGACGATGCTCCAGAAGCGCCGCGAGGGGCTGGCGCCGTCGATGGCGGCGGCCTCGATGAGCGAGCGCGGGATCGACTGCAGGCCGGCCAGGAAGAACAGGAAGTTGTATGAGATCTGCTTCCACACCGCCGCCACCAGGATCAGCAGCATGGCCTGGTTGCCGTCCAGGCGCGGGTTCCAGTTCACGCCCATGCGCTGCAGCGCCGTGGCCAGGATGCCGACCGAAGGCGAAAACAGGAACAGCCACAGCACGCCCACCACGGCCGGGGCCACGGCGTAGGGCCAGATCAGCAGCGTCTTGTAGAGCCCGGCGCCGCGGATGACGCGGTCGGCCATGACGGCCAGCAGCAGCGACACGGCCAGGCCCACGAAGGCGACCAGCGCGGAGAAGACGGCGGTCACGCGGAAGGAATCGAGATACGACTGCTGCGAGAACAGATCGACGAAATTGGCGAACCCGACGAACTCGGAGGAAAGCCCGAAGGCGTCTTCCAGGCGCATGGATTGCCACATGGCCTGGCCGGCGGGCAGGAAGAAAAAGACCACGGTGATGGCGATCTGCGGCAACAGCAGCAGATAGGGCAAGGTCTTGTGCCCGAATACTACGCGTTTTTCCATAGGGGAACCCAAGGGTCGAAAAACGGCGGCCGGGGATGACCGCCGCCTGGAACTGGCTCGCGTCCCTCGGGGGACGAAGCTTGCGCGCCGGCCATTGGCAGCACGATAGGCGCAACGGCCGAAAAACACCAGGGTCTGGGGCCGCGGCCGTCTGCGCGCGCCAGGCCCGGTCCGGCGCGAGCCGGAAGGGCGCTGGCGCCGGCGGGGCGCGCAAAGGGCGCTACTTTACACTTTTCTCGAACTTTTCCAGCAGCTCGTTGCCGCGCTTGACCATGTTCTCGGCGCCGTCCTTGGGCGAGACCTTGCCGGACACGATGCGTTCGATTTCCGCGTCCTCGATCTCGCGGATCTGCGGCAGGAAGCCCAGGCGCAGGCCGCGCGATTGCGCGGTGGTTTCCACGTTGAGCTGCTTCACGCCGACTTCGGTGCCGGGGTTCTTGTCATAGAAGCCCTGCTTCTTGGTCAGCTCGTAGGCGGCCTTGGTCACCGGGACGTAGCCGGTCTGCTGATGCCAGCGGGCGGCGATCTCGGGGCTGGACAGGAACTTGAAGAAGGCGGTCACGCCCTTGTAGACCTCGGGCTTCTTGTTGGCAAAAACCCACAGCGAAGCGCCGCCGATGATGGTGTTCTGCGGCGCGCCCTTCACATCGCCGTAGTAGGGCAGGGTGGAGGTGCCGAACTCGAACTTGGCGTTCTTCATGATGTTGGCGCGCAGGCCCGAGGAGCCGGTGATCATCGCGCACTTGCCGCTGATGAAGAGCGAGTTGGGCTCGTCGCCGCGGCCGCCGTACATGAAGATGCCTTCCTTGGCCAGCTTGGCCAGGTTTTCCAGGTGGCGGATGTGCAGCGGGGTGTTGATCGCCAGGCGGGCGTCCAGGCCGCCGAAGCCGTTGTCCTTGGTGGCGTAGGGCACGTTGTGCCAGGCCGAGAACGTCTCGAGCTGCACCCACGACGGCCAGGAGGTGGTGTAGCCGCATTCCTGGCCGGCGGCCTTGAGCTTCTGGCCGGCGGCGGCCAGTTCTTCCCAGGTCTTGGGCGGGGCCTCGGGATCCAGGCCGGCCTTCTTGAAGGCGTCCTTGTTGTAGTAGAAGACCACGGTGGAGCTGTTGAAGGGCATGGAAACCAGTTTGCCCTCGGGCGAGGAGTAGTAGCCCGCCACGGCGCCGATGAATTCCTTCGGGTCGATGGGGTTGCCGGCTTCTTCCGACATCTGCTGCACCGGCTTGATGGCGCCCTTGGCGTACATCATGGTGGCCGTGCCCACTTCGAAGACCTGGAGGATGTCCGGAGCGTTGCCGGCGCGGAACGCGGCGATGCCCGCATTCATCGACTCGCCGTAGTTGCCCTTGTAGACTGCCTTCACCTGGTAGTCCGGATTCTTCTTGTTGAACTCTTCGACCAGCGAATTCACGCGGTCGCCCAGCGCGCCTTCCATCGAGTGCCAGAACTGGATCTCGGTGGCGGCGTGGGCGGAAGCGCCCGCGAAGGCCGTCATGATGGCGGCGAAAGTCAAGGCAAGTCGATGGGATCGCATGGGGAAGGTCCTCCAGTTTTGCGTGGGCGCGCGCGGGGTCCGCGCGCGAAACACGACACCTTATGAATTGTTTGTGACAAAAACGTGACTTTTACATCACCTTCGGAACCTGTCAAATTGCGCGTTTCATGCGCGAACGAACATTTGAATGGCGATTCCCCAGGCAGATGGTCGGTTTACAATCTACCCCTATGAAAAACGAACTTTCGATTGCGTTCATCGGCGGCGGCAATATGGCGTCCGCGCTGGCAACCGGCCTGGCCGACAAAGTATGCCCCGCCCGCCACATCCATGTCATCGACATAAACCAGGAGGCCCATGCCGCCTGGCAGGCGCGGGGCATGTCGGCCGCGCTCGCGCCGGACGAAACGCTGGCCCGCAGCCGCGTGTGGATTTTTGCCGTCAAACCCCAAAACATGCGTGACGTTGTGGCGTCGGCGCGTCAATGGCTGCAGCCGGACACGCTGGTCATCAGCGTGGCGGCCGGCATCCGCGCCGACACCCTGGCGGCCTGGCTGGGCGCGCCCGGCGCGCCCTGGGGCAGGCTGGGTGCGCTGCATGCCCAACACGCCGGCCCTGGTCGGCGCGGGCGTGACCGGGCTGGCGGCGCTGGACGGCGTGAGCGGCGCCTGACCGCGCGCTGGCGGCGCAGACTGCTGGGCAGCGTGGGCCAGGTGGTGTGGGTCGACGGCGACGATGCGATGACGGCGTGACCGCGCTTTCGGGCACGGGCCCGCGTATGTGTTCCTCGATCC
>NZ_LHSJ01000225.1:0-7043 GCF_001270295.1 Achromobacter sp. DMS1
TCGTCGCCGGCCCCCGCGGGACCCTACCGGCTGGGCGTGCTGAATACGGATGTGGCGTTGTCCAGCCTGTGCGACGGCCTGAAGCGCCATGCGCGAGCCCCGGCCCCCGCGGGACCCTACCGGCTGGGCGTGCTGAATACGGATGTGGCGTTGTCCAGCCTGTGCGACGGCCTGAAGCGCCATGCGCGAGCCCATCTTGCCTTGTACGGGCCCTCGGGCACGGGCAAGACAGCCTTCTCGCACTGGCTGGCGGAAGAACTCGGCCGGCCGCTCCTCGTCCAGGATGTCCGGGATTTGCTGCACCGCGGGCGGCCAGCTCCGGCCTGCGGCTGGCCGACGTGTTCGCGCGGGCCGGCGAGGCGGGCGCGGTCATGCTCTTCGATGAGGCCGATGCATTGCTGGGCGCGCGGGCTTGTCACGGTCCTTGGGCCGGCGTGCAGCGCGAGCTGCTGGACCACATGGATGCCTGCGAGGGCATCGTATTGGTGGCGAGCCGCTACGACGGCCTGCTCGATCTGGCGGCGCTGCGCCGTTTCGATCTGAAGGTCCGCTTCGGTTATCTGCGCGAGGAGGATGCCTGGACCTTGTTCAACGATCTTGCGCACAGCCTGGGCCTGAGCGCAGAGACGGTAACGCCGCACGAGGTGGGAGGACTGGGCCGGCTCGCGCCGGGCGATTTCGCGGCTGTGCGTCGCCAATCGTTGCTGCATCCGATCCGGGATGCCAGGGATCTGTACAGGCGCCTGCGCGCCGAGTGCGCGTTCAAGCCGCCCGCAGACGGCAGGCGCGCTGTGGCATATGCGGGAGGGCCGGCGCAATGAGGTATCGCATGCTGGAGCTGCCTGCGGAAGCGGTGGAGGGCCTGCGCGCGGCGAGGCGGGTCGTGGTCATGACGGGGTCCGGATTGGGACCGGCTTGCGGCCTGCCGGTGTCGCCACCCGCTTGCCGGATCTGCGGAGCGAGGCTGCGGCCGGGCAAGCACAGGCACGAGGAGCCCGCGGCCGATGGCGTTTGCCGGCTTGCCATGGCGGAGGCGTCGCGCTGCGACATCTTTTTGTGCGCCGGCACTTCGCTGCAGACGCCGGGCGCAATCGACATCGCGCATGCCGCCGTGGCCGCCGGGGCGCGAGTGGTTCAGGCCAACCCCAACCCCACGCCGCTGAATCGCCTGGACGTCATGCACATTCCGTCGCTCGCCGAACTTGCGCTGCCCGTGCTGGCGGCGCGGGCCTGGCCCTAATCAGGCATCGGTGGGCAGATAGGCGCGCGCCAGTGCCTGGGCTTCCCGGGCGAAGCGGGCGCGCGCGCCGGGGCGAAGAATTTCTATCGACGAGGCATGGCCGTGCAGCAATTGCCAGAGCATGACGGAGGGCCGCACGCGCGCGTGGAGAACGAACCCGTTTTCCGCTTCTTCGATCGTCTGGTCCGCGGCGAGCCAGAATTCGCGCAAAGGATGGCGCCGCGGCTTGCCGTCGGCCAGCATGGGCTCGTGCGCGCGCAGCACGAGGCATATCTCGTCTTCCGGGTAGAAGTTGAGCGCCTCTTCTTTTACCGCGTACTCGCGCAGATCGAAGCCCGGATCGAGGTCGGCGGGTTCGTCCAGCAGACGGACTTCGGAAAGCCTGTCCATGCGGAACAGAAAGCGGCGGCCGGGTTTCCTGGGGCCCCAGGCGACCATGTAGAGCACGCCGGCGCGGTCGACCATGCCCAGCGGCGTCATTTCGTAGGCGCGCGGACTCGGCTGTTTCTCGCCGAACGGCGTATTGCGAAAACCCAGTTTGCGGCCGTAGTACAGCGCATGCGTGACCTGCCGGTAAACCTCGGGTTCGACACGCGGCAGCACCATGGGATGCGTGCTGTCTATGCGCAGGGTCTTGCGCGACCAGTTGGCCGCGTCGCCGCCATCCACATGGGGCCGATGGCGCGCCAGGTAGGCGCTCGCCGCCTCGAACGTGGCGGCCAGGTCGTCCAGGACCACCGCGGGAAGATACCGTTCGGCCACTTCCCGCAGCGCGCACATCGCCATGGCCATGTTCACGTTCATGTTCTGGATGCTGAACTGGCTGCGCGCAATGGTGCGGTACCAGCGCCGGTCGCGCGTGGCGCCATGGAATCCGATGCTGTCGACATTTTCCATGGCGCGGCGTATCTGGCGGTCCTGCGGCACCGGATCCTGCAGGCGGGCGAGCCGCTCGCGGATTTCCGACATGCTGATTCCGCAATTTCCGGCTTCCTCGTCCGCAGCGTAGGGGAGGATTTTCAGCAGATTATCCAGAAGGGCGGCTTGACTGGGTGACATGGATATTCAGGGAGAAAGGATATGGATGCAATCCGGCGGTTCTTGACTCTACAAAATGCCCGATTCGTGCCGTTACCGCCAATAACGACCTCCGGCGCGCCCGACACTCGCCCCGCAAGCGGCGCACTGAATCGCGCAATTAATCCATCCGCCGCACAAGACGGAAAAATCCTGCCGCGGCGAATTAAGTCTGAAAACTATAATTCAAAATGTGTAATTAGTATTTAAATGTATACTCCATGCGTTTCACAGGAGAAGCGCCCGCAACCGGCCGCGGCTGGCGGATTCGGAAGGGCTGGGAGAAAACCATGTTGAAAGCAGTGGCAAAGGGTGGGGCGATGGCCCTGATGGCGGCGCTGGTTGCCGGTTGCGCAACCGAGCGTTCGCAGGCGTTGGCGGTTCCGGCCGTGGCCGCGGCCGCCAAGCCGTACCAGGGTGTGCGCAGCCCCATTTCCGTGGGCAAGTTCGACAATCGCTCGAACTATCTGCGCGGCGTGTTCTCCGATGGCGTGGACCGCCTGGGCGGCCAGGCCAAGACGATACTCGTGAGCCACTTGCAGCGCACGGGCCGCTTCCAGGTCATGGACCGCGAGAACCTCACCGAAATCAAGCAGGAGGCTTCTTTCAACAAAGAGGCCAACCGCATCAAGGGCGCGCGCTACGTGGTGACGGGCGACGTGACCGCCTTCGGGCGCAAGGTCACGGGCGACCATCAGCTCTTCGGCATCCTGGGCCGCGGCAAGGAGCAGGTGGCCTATGCCAAGGTGGACCTGAACGTGGTCGACGTGACGACTTCCGAGGTGGTCTATTCGGCGTCGGGCGCGGGCGAATACAGCCTTTCCAACCGTGAGATCGTGGGCTTCGGCGGCACGGCGGGCTACGACTCCACCCTCAACGGCAAGGTGCTGGACCTGGCCATCCGCGAAGCGGTGGACCGCCTGGTCGACGGCATCGAACAGGGCTCCTGGCAGCCCTCGGCGCGCTGAGGAGGCCGGCCATGCACATCAAGCACGAGTCTTGCCGGCGCGCCGCGCGCCTGGCGCTGGTTGCGGGCGCGCCGCGCTGCTGGCGGCCTGCGCGCCCAGCCCAAGCCCATGTACACCTGGGACGCCTACCAGCCGGCCCTCTACGCCTATCTCAAGGAAGACGGCGCCGACTATTCCGGGCAGGCGCTCGCCATGGAGAAGAACATCGAAACGGCGCGCGCCACCAACCAGGTGCTGCCGCCGGGCTTCCGCGCCCACCTCGGCATGCTCTACCTGAAGATGGGAGACGGCGACAAGGCGGCGGCGCAGATCGAGGGCGAGAAAACCGCCTTTCCCGAAGCCGCTCCTTTCATGGATTTCCTGCTGCGCAACGCCGGCGGCGCCAAGAGCGCCGCCGCCCAGCCCCCGGCCGCAGCGCCCGCCAGACCTTCCGCAGACATTTCCCGGAAAGGAACCTGAACACCATGATCCGAGCCATCATCCGAGCCGGGGCGCTGGCCCTGGCGGCGGCGCTCGCCGGTTGCGCGGCGCCCCAAGCCAACGTCGATTACACCGCGTTCCGCGAAAGCAAGCCGGCCTCGCTGCTGGTGCTGCCGCCGCTGAACAACTCGGTGGACGTGGCGGCCACCTCGGCTGTGCTCGCGCAGGCGACGCGTCCGCTGGCCGAGTCCGGCTACTACGTGGTGCCCGTGGGCGTCATGGACGAAACCTTCAAGCAGAACGGCCTCTACACCGCGGACGACATCCAGAACCTGCCGCCGGCCAGGCTGCGCGAGATCTTCGGCGCCGACGCGGCCATCTACATGACCGTGAAGGAATACGGCAGCACCTACCAGGTGATCAATTCCACCGTGACGGTGGACGTCCAAGCCTCGCTGGTGGACCTGCGCACCGGCGCCAAGCTCTGGGAGGGCGGCAAGCGCGTGGTGCAGGCCAGCGACAGCGGCGGCGGCGGCCTGATCGGCATGCTGGTCAACGCGGTGGTCAACCAGATCATCAACAACCTGTCCGACCGCAGCTACGCGGTGGCGGGCATCACCAATAGCATGCTGCTCAGCGCCGGCCAGCCCGGCGGCATTCTCTACGGGCCGCGCTCGCCACATTACGGGACGCAGTAGCAGGCGCCGCGACGTGCGCATGCAGGGCCGGGCCGCGGCGGGCGCGGCCCTTTCTTTTCGCGGACCAGGGGCCGGCGCTGCGCCGGACCGCGCCTGCGCGGATCATGGCGACAATGACAGGTTCGCCGCCTTGGCCGCCTGTTTGTACAGGGGAATCTCCCGCGCCATGGTTTCCGCCAGCGCCTGGGAAGAACTGCCGACGGGTTCGATGCCCAGTTCCAGGAGCCGCCTGGCCACGCCGGGCTCGCGCAGGGCGGCGGAGATGGCCGATTGCAGCGTGGCGACGACGGCATCGGGGGTGCCTGCCGGCGCATACAGCGACGACCAGAACGACATGGCGAAACCCTGGACGCCGGACTCGGTAACGGTCGGTACGTCGGGCAGCAGGGTGAAGCGCCTGGCGCCCGTGACGGCGAGGGCGCGCAGATGGCCGCTTCGCAGTTGCGGCAGGACGGCGGCGGCATCGACCAGCGCGAAGTCGATTTCGTTGGACAGGAGCGCGGCGACGACCGCGGAGTTGCCCTTGTAATTGACGACTTCGGCGGGTATGGCGGTCCGGCTCGAGAAGACGGCGGTGGCCAATTGAAAAGAATTCGCGCCGGCCCCGGCGAACAAGGGTTTTCCGTTCTTGCCGGCCAGCGCGGCAAGATCGCCGACGGATCGGGCTGGGCTGTCTTTCTTGACGACGAGAATCATGGGAATGTCGCCAACCAGCGAGATGGGCGCAAAATCGGCCACGGGATCGTAGTCGAGCTCGCGGTATAGAGCGGGGTTGACGGTCATGCCGCTGCTCGGGCCTACCAGCAGGGTATAGCCGTCAGCCGGGGCGCGCTTGACGGCGCCGATGGCGATGGCGCCGCTGGCGCCGGGGCGGTTCTCGACAATGAACGGCTGGCCCAGGCGGCGCTGGAGCTGTTCCGCCATGAGGCGGGCGAGAATGTCGTTGCCGCCGCCGGGCGCAAAGCCCACGATCATGCGTACCGGCCGCGCCGGATAGTCTTGCGCCGCGGCGTGACAGGCCAGCGCCGCCATCAGCATGCCGAGCCACCAGGACAGATACCGTTTCATGTCGCGCTCCAATCGTTGAGTGCCGTGCGCGCTTACTCGGGAATGCACGGATGGCCCATTGTGGACCGCGTGGCTATATTGGGCTCGACTCAACGTGCCAGCCGACGCTGCTGGCAGCGACAGCCCGGAGTCGGCATGGCACCTGAATGGCATCACTGGAGCACCCTCGACCACGGCCCTCATGCGCTGGCGTTCTGGCATGACGCGGTCTGTGCCGGCGTACTGGATTCCGAGTTCTGCGCCGAGCCTGGCGCCGCTTTTGCCGGCACCATGTCCAGCCAGACGCGCACCGAGGCGCGCCTGGTCAACTTTGCAAGCTCGCCGCATCGCATCCGGCGCTCCCAGCGGCATGTCAGCCGCCGGGACAGCGATCACCTCATGCTCAGCCTGCAGGTGCGTGGACGCGCCGTCATGTCGCAGGGGGAGACGCAGGTATGCCTGCAGCCCGGCGAATTCGGCCTGCTCGACCCCTCCTCGGCGTTCGATATCGACTTTCCCGAGCCCACCGCGCGCCGCCTGGTGTTGCTGCCGCGCCACGTGCTGGCCGCGCGCTCGCCGGGCCTGCGCGCCTGCGCGAACCCGCCAGGCTGCCCGCCGGCATGGCGTCGAGCCGGTGCTGACCGAGACCATGCGCCTGTTGACCGAAACCGGCCTGACCCTGGAGAGCCGCACGGTCGATACGCTGCTCGATACGGTGGCCGAGATCGTTGCGCTGCAATGCGCGCCGGCGGCCGCGGCGCCTTCGACCGAGCTGTCGTTCGTGGGCGTGAAGCGCCACATCGATACCGCGATCGCCGATCCGGGGCTGTCGCCCGCGTCGGCGGCGGCGGCGTGCCGGATCTCGGTCCGGACGCTGCACAGATTGTTTGCCCGCCACGCCCAGCAGTCGTTCGAGGCGTATGTCGTGCAAACGCGGCTCGCGCTCGCGCGCGAGCTTCTTGCCGCCGGCAAGGCGCGCACCGTGAGCGAAGCCGCGTTCGCATGCGGCTTCAATAATCTCTCCCATTTCACCCGGCGGTTTTCCGAACGCTATGGCGAGCTGCCGGTGAATCTGCTCAGGCAAGGGCAGGCGGGCGCCTGACGCTCTGGGCGGCATCCGCTGGCGCGTTGGGCACAGACCGCGCCGGCGCCGCGCGACAGAATGCGCTTCATCCCGGTTCGTACCGGCCAGCTTCTTCTGTCGCACCATGCCCAAGACCATCGCCATTCATCGCCAGGACCAGGTCCGCGCCGCCGCCGACGCCTGCGTGCATTTCGGTTTCTGCACTGCGGTCTGCCCCACCTATGTGCTCGATGGAGAAGAGCTCGATTCGCCGCGGGGGCGCATCGCGCTGGCGCGCGAGATGCTGGGCAGCGATGCGCCGCCGAGCGAAACCGCCGTGCGGCATCTGGACCGCTGCCTGTCATGCCTGTCTTGCGAGTCCACCTGCGCGGCCGGCGTTTCGTACCGGGACATCATCGACGGGGCGCGTGAGCGCATCGAGCAAAGCCGGGTGCGTCCGCTGCCGCAGCGCATGCTCTGCGCTCGGCGGTGAGCGGGTGCTGACTTCGCCGGCGCTGCTCCGTTCCGGG
>NZ_LHSJ01000226.1:0-7042 GCF_001270295.1 Achromobacter sp. DMS1
TGCGCGCGATGACTACGAAGGCACCATCCGGCGCGCCGGCGTGGGAGTGGATGCCAGCCTGCGCGCCTTCGGCCTGGCCTACGATGCCGCCGCGCAGGCGCCCGCCCAGCCCGCCCCCCATCGACCTGTCGCGCCCCGTGCCGGCGGTGCCCGAACGGGCGGCCAGCCCGCGCGCGCAGGCGCTGCTGGACGTCATCCGGCGCGATTTCCCCGTCCTGTGCGCAGCCGCTGCTGGTGGCCGGCGTGCAGCGCCAGATCGAATTCCAGGATCCGGCCTACGCCGAAGAGTATCTGCGCCGGGTGAAGGCGCTGCGCGACCTGGACGAGCGGCATGGCGGCGAGGCCGGGCAATGGGCGCTCACCGAGGCGGCGGCGCGCTATGTGGCCACGGCCATGGCCTACGACGACGTGATCCGGGTGGCCGACCTGAAAACGCGCGGCTCGCGCTTCGAGCGCGTGCGCGGCGAAGTCGGCGCGCAGCCCGGCCAGCTCGTCTACACCACCGAATTCGTGCATCCCCGCCTCGAGGAAATCTGCGGCACGCTGCCGGCGGGCCTGGGACGCTGGCTCGAAGGTTCCCGGACTTTCGGCGGCTTCGTGCAGCGCCGGCTGGCCAAGGGCCGCCGGCTGCAAAGCGGCACGCTGGGCGGGTTCCTCATGCTGTACGCCCTGGCGGGCATGCGCCGCCTGCGCCGCCGCACCCTGCGCCACCAGGCGGAGATGGCCAGCCTGAAACAGTGGCTCGACCTGGTGGCGCGGCTCGCGCCGCAGGATTACGCGCTGGCGGTGGAAACGCTGAAATGCCGCCGCCTGGTCAAGGGCTACAGCGACACGCACGCGCGCGGCGGGGCGATGTTCCGCGTGCTGCTCGATGCCGCCGAAGGCTGGTCCGTCCCGATGCGGCGGCCACGCTGCGCGAACTCCGCGAAACCGCCCTGGCGAACGAGAAATGCGGCCCGCTGGAACGGCTGGCCGCCGAGAAGCTGGCGCCCGAGAAACTGGCCGCCTGAGCCGACACAGAACCCATCCGGAAGAGACGACGCCGTGCATACCCTCAAGCTCATCGTCCGCGAAGTGCGGCAGGAATCCCCCTCATCCGCTCGCTGCGGCTGGCGCGCGAAGACGCGGCCCCCTGCCGGGCTTCGGCCCGGGCGCCCACGTCAAGGTGGCCGTGCCCGGCCTGGCCGAGCCGCGCTGCTATTCGCTGGTGCAGCTCGCCCCCGATGCGGCGCGCTTCGCCGCCCCGCAGGAATACCGGCTGGGCGTGCGGCTGGAAGACCCCAGCGCGGGCGGCTCGGCGCCACATGCACGGGCTGTCGGCCGGGCGACGCGATCAGCGTGGAAGGCCCGCACAACGACTTCCCCCTGCACGAAGCCCCGTCGGGCGAGGAACCCGTCCTCCCTCATCGCGGGCGGCATCGGCATCACGCCGGTGGCTTCGATGGCCGCCGCGCTCAGGGCGCGGGCCGCGCCTTCCACCTGCACTATTGCGGCCGCAGCGCCGGCCAGTTGGCCTTCCTGCCCGAACTGCAGGTGCTGGCCGCGCGCGGACATGACGGTGCACGCGGACGACGACCCCGCCACCTGTTTCGACCTGGGCGCGCTGCTGGACGTGCGCCTCGCCGCGCCAACACCTCTACGTCTGCGGCCCCAAGGGCCTGATCGACGCCGTCATCCAGGGCGCCAGGGCCCGCCACTGGCCCGACGCGCACGTGCATTTCGAACTGTTCAGCGCCGCCGCCCCGCGGGCCGGCGACCGGCCGTTCGAGGTGGAGCTGCGCCAGGCCGGGCGCGTGCTCGTCGTTCCCGCCGACAAGACCATCCTGGAAGTCATGGAGGAAGCCGGCTGCGATCCGATGTACGACTGCAAGCGCGGCGAATGCGGCGTCTGCCAGGCCACGGTGCTGGAAGGCGAGCCCGACCACCGCGACTACTACCTTTCCGACACCGAAAAGGCGAGCGGAAAACTCATCCAGATCTGCATCTCGCGCGCCAAGTCGGCGCGCCTGGTGCTGGATCTGTAGGGCCTGTACCGATAAGGAAGCGACCATGGCCAGATACCGCGACAACCCCGACGCGATCCGCGCGCTGCTGCGCGAAACCGAGGTCCACAAAGACCTGTTCATCGACCCCGAGCTGTTCGAGCTGGAGATGGAACGCCTGTACGCCAATACCTGGGTGTACGTGGGCCATGACAGCCAGGTGCCGAACCCCGGCGATTACATCACCACCACCGTGGGCAATCAGCCCGTGGTGATGGTGCGCCACGGCGACCGCTCGGTCCGCGTGCTGCACAACCGCTGTCCGCACAAAGGCACCATGGTCGCCGGCGACCCCTGCGGCAACACCGGCAAGTTCTTCCGCTGCCCCTACCACGCCTGGACCTTCAAGACCGACGGCAGCCTGCTGTCCATTCCGCTCAAGAAGGGCTACGAGAACACCGGGCTGGAGCAGTGCGAGGCCAGCCGGGGCATGGCGGCCGTGGCCGACGTGCGCAACTACCGCGGTTTCGTGTTCTGCCGGCTGAACCCGGTGGGGCAGTCGTTCGAGGACTTCTTCGGCGAATCGCTCTCCACCCTGGACAATATGGTGGATCGCTCTCCGGAAGGCAGGCTGGAGGTGGCCGGCGGCGTGCTGCGCTACATGCACCGCTGCAACTGGAAGATGCTGGTGGACAACCAGACCGACACCTGCCATCCCATGGTAGCGCACGAATCTTCCGCCGGCACCGCGGTCAAGGTCTGGGAACAGGCGCCGCCCGGCACCCCCAAACCCATGGCGGTGGAGCTGTTCGCGCCCTTCATCTCGCCCTACGAGTTCTTCGAGAACATGGGCATACGCGTCTGGGAAAACGGCCACGGACACACCGGCGTCTCGGATTCCATCCACGCCTCGTACTCCGGCATTCCGGGCTACTGGGAGGCCATGGTCGCCGCCTACGGCGAAGCGCGCGCGGGGCAGATCCTGGGCGACGTGCGCCACAACACGGTGTACTTCCCCAACATCATGGTCAAGGGTCCCATCCAGACCCTGCGCGTTTTCAAGCCGCTCGCCGCCGACCGCACGCTGGTGGAATCGTGGACCTTTCGCCTGGTGGGCGCGCCCGACCTGCTGCTGGAACGCACCCTCATGTACAACCGGCTCATCAACGCGCCCACCTCCGTGGTGGGGCACGACGACCTCGAGATGTACGAGCGCGCGCAGGACGGCCTGCATTCGCGCGCCCGCGAATGGGTGAACGTGGGCCGGCTGTACGACCCCGCCGAGCTGGACCGCAAGAACGTCGTCACCAACGGCACCAACGAATGGCAGATGCGCAACCAGTACCGCGCCTGGGGCCGCTACATGACCGCCGCCGACGCCGGCAGCCTCGCCACGTCCGAAGGAGCCCCGCATGAGCGCTAGCGACCGCGACCTGATCGATTTCGTGTATGCCGAAGCGCGCATGCTGGACGAACAGCGCTTCGAGGAATGGCTGGACCTCTTTACCGATGACGGCTATTACTGGATGCCGCTGGCGCATGGACAGACGGACCCGCGCCTGCACGCTTCGCTCATGTACGAAGACAAGCTGTTGCTGCGCGTGCGCGTGGAGCGGCTGGCGGGGCAGCGCACCTTCTCGCAGCAGCCGCGCAGCCGCAGCCACCACCTGCTGCAGGCGCCCACCGTGGAAACCGGCCATCCCGAGGCCGCGCCCGCCGAGGGGCGGCATGTGGTGCGCGCCGCCTTCCATTACGTGGAAACGCGCGGCGACAGCCAGACGCTGTATGCGGGCTGGGCCACGCACCACCTGGTGGAACAGGACGGCCGGCTGCGCATCCGCCTCAAGCGCGTGGACCTGGTCAACTGCGACGCCGCGTTCGGCAACATCCAATTGTTCATGTAGGAGCGGCTCGTGAGCGCGACGGTTTATCAGGCATTCCTCGACACCGCGGCCCGCTGCGGACAGAACCCGTTTCTCTGCATTCTGCCCGAGACCGCCGGCGCCTACGGCGTCGCCGCGGGCGAGATCGGCTACGCCGGGGCGGCGGCGGCCATCGAAACGCTGAAGCTCGCCTATGCCCGCGCCGGCTACGGCCACGGCCACCGCGCCGGACTGCTGCTGGAGAACCGCCCGGCCTTCTTCCTGCACTGGTTCGCGCTCAATGCGCTGGGCGTGTCGGTGGTGCCCATCAACCCCGACCTGCGTCGCCGCGCGAGCTGGAATACCTGGCGGGCCATTCCGAGATCGCGCTGGCCGTGGCCCTGCCCGCGCGCCACGGCGAGCTGCGCGACGCGGCCGCGCGCGCCGGCCGGCCGCTGGCCGTCATGGGGCCGGACGACGCGCCCCCGCCCGCCCCCTTCGCCGCGCCGCTGGCGGGGTCCGCGCCGGGCGAGCTGACCGAGTGCGCGCTGCTCTACACCTCCGGCACCACCGGCCGCCCCAAGGGCTGCATCCTGCCCAACCGCTATTTCCTGCACGCGGGCGGCTGGTATGCGCGCATCGGCGGCCTGGCCGAGCTGCGGCCCGGGCAGGAGCGCATGATCACGCCCCTGCCGCTGGTGCACATGAACGCCATGGCCTACTCCGCCATGGCCATGGTGCTGACCGGCGGCTGCCTGATTCCGCTCGACCGTTTCCATCCCAAAACCTGGTGGGACAGCGTGCGCGCCTCGCGCGCCACCGTGCTGCATTACCTGGGCGTCATGCCCGCCATCCTCATGAAGGCCGAGCCCGCGCCGGACGATCGGCAGCCCGCCATCCGCTTCGGCTTCGGCGCGGGCGTGGACCGCAAGCTGCACCGTCCCTTCGAGGAGCGCTTCGGCTTTCCGCTGCTGGAGGCCTGGGCCATGACGGAGACGGGCGCGGGCGCGGTCATCATCGCCAACCGCGAACCGCGCCACATCGGCAGCAGCTGCTTCGGCCGCGAGGAAAACGACGTGCAGGTGCGCATCGTGACCGACGAGGGCGCCGACGCGCCCGTGGGCGAACAAGGCGAGCTGCTAGTGCGCCACGCGGGCGACGATCCGCGCTACGGCTTCTTCGCCGGCTACCTGAAGGACCCGGCCGCCACCGACGAGGCCTGGGAAGGCGGCTGGTTCCATACCGGCGACATCGTGCGGCGCGAGGCCGACGGCGCGCTGCGCTTCGTGGACCGCAAGAAGAACGTGATACGCCGCAGCGGCGAGAACATCTCGGCCGTGGAGGTGGAAAGCGTGCTCATGCAGCACCCCATGGTGAAGGCCGTGGCCGTGGCCGCCGTGCCCGACGCGGTGCGCGGCGACGAGGTGCTGGCCTGCGTGGTGCCTGAACGGCCGCTGCCCGACCCCGCCGCGCGCGAAGAGAAGGCGCGCGGCATCGTGCAGTGGAGCCTGGCCCAGCTCGCCTATTACAAGGCGCCCGGCTATGTGGCGTTCGTGGATGCCCTGCCGCTCACCACCACCAACAAGATCCAGCGCGGCGAGATGAAGGCGCTCGCGCCCACGCTGCCCGGCACGCCGCACTGCGTGGACACCTGCGCCATGAAACGGAGGAACGCCTGATGGGCCGGCGGGGCTATGACGGGATCGTGGCGGCGCTGCCCGTCTCGGTTCCCTATGAGCGCTACAGCACGCACGCGGCGCACTGGTGGCTGGGGCGCGCGCTGGGCGCGCTGGTGCGCGGCGCCGGCCTGCGCAAGGAAGAAGTCGACGGCATGTGCGTATCCAGCTTCACGCTCGCCCCCGACACCGCGGTGGGCCTGGCGCAGCACCTGGGCATGACGCCGCGCTGGCTGGACCACATTCCGATGGGCGGGGCCAGCGGCGTGGTCGCGCTGCGGCGCGCCGCGCGGGCCGTGCAGGCCGCGACGCCGCGGTCGTCGCCTGCATCGCGGGAGACACCAACCACGTCGACTCGTTCCGCAACACGGTCAGCCAGTTCTCGCGCTTTGCGCAGGACGCGGTGTATCCGTATGGCGCGGGCGGGCCGAACGCCAGCTTCGCGCTGCTGACGGCCAACTACATGCGCGCCACCGGCGCCGCCCGCGAGGATTTCGGCAAAGTGTGCGTGGCGCAGCGCGAGAACGCCCTGCGCTATCCCCACGCGCTCATGAAGAAGCCGCTGACGCTGCGGCAATACCTGGACGCGCGCGTCATCGCCGACCCCATCCACCTGTTCGACTGCGTGATGCCCTGCGCCGGCGCGGACGGCTTCCTGGTCATGGAAGCGGCGCGCGCGCGGGCGCTGGGCCTGCCGCATGCGCGCATCCTCTCCACCATCGAACGGCACAACGCCTGGATCGACGACCCCATCCAGACCCGCGGCGGCTGGACCATGGACGTGGACGAGCTGTACGGGCAGTCCGGCACGCAGCCCGCGGACATGGACTTCCTGCAGGCTTACGACGACTACCCCGTCATCAACCTGATGCAGATGGAAGACCTGGGCTTCTGCCGCAAGGGCGAGGCGCCTGCCTTCGTGCGCGGCCACGATTTCACGATTGGCGGCAGTTTTCCGTTCAACACCAACGGCGGCCAGCTCTCGGTGGGCCAGGCCGGCGCCGCCGGCGGCTATCTGGGACTGGTGGAGGCGCTGAGGCAGCTTTCCGGCACGGCGGGCGGCACACAGGTGCCGGACGCCCGCCTCGGCATGGTGAGCGGATTCGGCATGATCAACTACGACCGGGGCCTGTGCACGGCCGCGGCCGTGAATAGCGCTTGAAGTCGTCGAACGCCTTGCGCTGGTAGGCCTTCACCACGTCGGACACGTACTGGTCGGCGTGCACGTAGCGCACGCGCACGCCCGTGCCCGCCGCCACCATGGCGTTGCCGATGGCGTGGATGAGGTGGGTCTTGCCCAGGCCCACGCCGCCGTACAGGAACAGCGGGTTGTAGGACGTGCCGGGGTTTTCCGCCACCTGCAGGGCGGCCGCGCGCGCGAGCTGGTTGGCCTTGCCGGTAACGAAGTTCTCGAAGGTGAGATCGGTGTTCAGGCGCGAGCGCTCGTACACGATATTGGCCGCGTCGGCCGTCACCGCGGCGGCCGGCAACATGGCCGGGGCCGGGGCGGCAGGCTGCGGGG
>NZ_LHSJ01000227.1:0-6986 GCF_001270295.1 Achromobacter sp. DMS1
TCCGACCAGGACAGCGTGCCCGCGCCCAGGCTCACGCTGCCCGCGCACATCGCGAGCAGCAAGACCACGAGGGCGGCCAGGCCGCCCCCCCTGCCGGAACCATCGTGTGCCCACGCCCTACTTGCCCTGCTCCAGCGCGCGCGCGAGGTCGTCCACGTTGCTCTGCATGGCCGCCAGGCGGCGCTGCCCAGCAGATACCAGTTGAAGCCGTCCAGGTAGACCACGCGCTTGTTCTTCCAGGCCTTGGTCTGGCGCACCAGCTCGTTGTCCAGCATGCGCCGCGCGGAGGCGCCCTCGCGGCCGATGGCGGAGTCGCGGTCGATGACCAGCAGCCAGTCGGGATCCGTCTCGGCGATGAATTCGAACGACACCGCCTGGCCGTGGTTGGAAGTCTGCAGTCCGGACGCCGCCGGCTGGAAGCCGAAGGCATCGTGGATCACGCCAAAGCGCGAACCCGGGCCGTAGGCGCTCATCTTGCCGCCGGTGGTGAGCATGATCAGCGCGCGCCCGCCCCGGCCGCCCGCCCGCGCAGCGCCGAGATGGACGCGTCCAGCGCCGCCAGCTTGCGCTGCGCCTCGTCCTGCCGGCCGTAGATGTCGCCCAGTATCGCCGCATTGCGCTTCAGGCTGCCCACCAGGTCCTTGGGATTCACCGTCAGGTCCACGGTGGGCGCAAGCCGCGACAACTCGTCATACTTGGGCGCCGAGCGGCCCGCTACGAAGATCACCTGCGGCGCGGCCGCGTGGATGACCTCGTAGTTGGGCTCGAACATGCTGCCCACCTTCAGGTAGCGCGCATCCGCGTACCGGGCGAGCTGGGGCGGCAGCTTGGCCGCGGTGGGCACGCCGGTGGGCTCCACGCCCAGCGCGTGCAGGGTGTCGAGCACGGCCAGATCCATGACCACCGTCTTGGCGGGCTGGTAAGGCACGCCGGTCTCGCCGCGCGCATGCCTGACCAGCACCGTCTGCTGCGCGGCCGCCGCCGCGCCCAAGCTTCCCAGGACCAGGGCCGCGCCCGCCCGGGCCAGCCAGCGGCGGACCTGCCCGGTCCGTACTTGCGTCGTCATTCGCACCTCTTGATCGGATGGGCTTGCGCCCGGGTTTCATCAGAACTTCACGCCCACGCCCAGCCAGTAGCGCCGGCCGTCCTCGACGTAGCCGTAGTCGTCGTAGTTCACTTCCTTGTCCAGCAGGTTGTAGATGCCGGCGTAGAGCGATACCCGCTTGTTCAGCGCGTAGGAGCCGCCCAGGTCCAGGAAGGTGTAGGACGGCGCCACCACGGACGAGGACGACGGCCCGGTGATGGGCTGGCTTTCCTTGCCGCGGAAATTCACGCGGGCCCAGGCCCTGAGCGCGTCCGACGCCTGCCAGTCCAGCGTGGCGGTAAACAGATGCTTGGGCAACTGGTTCAGCGGCTGGCCCTTGTATTCGCCGGATTTCTGCTCGGACTTGGTGTAGGTGTAGCTGCTCGTGAGCGACCAGTCCCGCGCCAGCGGCAGCTTCATGCTGGCTTCCACCCCGCGCGACACCGCCTTGTCCACGTTCATGTACGTGGTGGGGTTGGCGCCGAACTGGTTGGGGCCGTCCGTGCACTGCGTCAGCGGGCACGCCACGCGGGTGATCTTGTCCTTGAAGTCGTTATTGAACAGCGTGAGGCCGGCGTTGAAGCCCTCGCCGTCGTCGTACAGCACGCCGATTTCCTCGGTGACCGACTTCTCGGGCGTCAGGTCCGGGTTGCCGTACATGTTGCCGCCGCGGCTGACCTGGCCCCAGCCCGCCACCGTCTGGCGCAGGTCGGGCGCGCGAAAGCCGGTCGATACGCCGCCCTTGAGGGTCCAGCGCTCGGTCATGTGCCACACGCCGTACAGACGCGGGCTGAAGTGGTCGCCGAAATTCTCGTCCTTGTCCATGCGCAGGCCGCCGGTCAGCGCGAAGCTGTCCGTCAGGCGCCATTCGTCCTCGGCGAACACGGCCCACTGGTAGCGCTCCACCTTGCTGGGGCCGCCCTGGATCTGGTTGCCGGTGAGGTCGGTCAGGCGCTGGTTGAGATAGCTCGCGCCCACGTTGAGCATGTGCGAACCCAGCGGCACGGACCAGCTCGTCTGCAGGTCGAGGTTCTTGATCTTCATTTCGCGGCTGCGATTGTCGAACTCTTCCTGCTGGACATAGCTGTCGGACACCGCCCAGCCCCAGCGTCCCGTGTGCGAGAGGGCCCATTTGTTGCTGCGGTAGTCGTTCTCGGACGAGGCCGGGCAGCCGGTGCGCGGGCACGCGACGCCGGGCGCCAGCGGCTCGACCGTCTTGCCCAGCGTCTCCTGGCGCTTCTGGCGCATGGACGTGCCTTCCAGCACGATGTCGTGATCGCGGTTGGGCGTGAGAGCCAGCTTGGCGGTCACGCTGTTGGCGTTGCGTTTGGAGAAGCCGTTGTAGATGTCGTCCTCGTCGCGCTGCGTGGCCTGGCCATAGATCTGCAGGCCCAGCAGGTCGTTCTTGATGGGGCCGGCCAGGTAGAAATTGCCCTGGTAGATGTCGCCGGACTTGCTGCTTTCCTGGATGGTGGTGTCCATGCGGATCTCGCCGCCCCACTCCTGCGGCACCTTGCGCGTGATGATGTTGATCACCCCGCCCATGGCGTCCGAGCCATACAGCGACGACATGGGGCCGCGCACCACCTCGATGCGCTCGATGGCCGACAGCGGCGGCGTCCAGCCGCCTTCCACGCCGGAGGAATCCGAGTTGGTGCGGGTTTCGCGCGAGTTCTGGCGCTTGCCGTCGATGAGGATCAGCGTGTATTTGGGGCCCATGCCGCGCAGGCTGATATCCTGGCGGTCGCCGCCGCCGGTGATGACCACGCCGGGCACTTCCAGCAGCGCGTCGTTGACGTCGCGGTAGAACTTGTTTTCCAGGTCTTCGCGTGTAATCACGCTGATCGACGCCGGAGCGTCCTGGATCTGCTGCTCGAAGCCCGAGGCCGTCACCACCACGGTGTCCAGCGTGGTGGCGCGCCCCTCGGCCTGCGCCGAAGCCGGCCGCGCCGAAGCCGGCCGCGCCGAAGCCGGCCGCGCACAATGCGGCCGCCAGGCGCGTGCGCGCGCCCGGGCCACGTCTCGCCGTGGCCAGATATTTCCTGCTCATCGAGTGACTTCTCCCGTCGCCACCCGGTTCGCGCGCCCCGCGCGCACTCACCGGGCGATCTTTCTTGGTTATGAATGAAAACTATTCTCATATTAAAATCGGATGCATCCCGGGCCGGCAACGGGCTTTCGGCAACTTTTATCTTCTTTGCACTTCTTGACACACCGGCGCCGCGCCATCGGCCAAACTGCCGGTTGCAGAACCCCTATGGCTTTCACTCATCCCTCCGCAATCTCCCGCAGCATCCTGCTCATCGACGATGACGTCGAGCTGGCGCAGATGCTGTGCGAGTATCTGGAGCCCGGGCTGTGCCGCCTCGCCCTCGCGCACAGCTGCGCCGAAGCGCGGCCCCTGCTGGCCCGCGGCGATCTCGACCTGATCCTGCTCGATCTGATGCTGCCGGACGGCAGCGGGCTGGACCTGCTGCGCCAGTACCGCCGGCACTCGCGCCGGCCGGTCATCATGTTCACGGCGCATGGCGGCGAGGCCGACCGCGTACTGGGGCTGGAATTCGGCGCCGACGACTATCTGGCCAAGCCTTTCAGTCCGCGCGAACTCAAGGCGCGCATCACGGCCGTGATGCGGCGGTTCGAAAGCGCGCCCGAGCCTTGCGGCCCGCACCTGCGCGTGGGGCCGCTGCGCCTGGACCCGGCCAGCGGCGTGGCCCGCCTCGGCGAGGAAGACATCGCGCTCACGGGCGCCGAACAGCGGGTCCTGGAGATCCTGATGCGCACCCCGGGCCAGGTCGTGGCGAGGGACCAGATCAGCCTGTATGCCCTGGGTCGCGTGCCCGACCGCTACGACCGCAGCATCGACACGCACATCAGCAGCCTGCGGCGCAAGCTGCGCATGGACGGCGCGCCCGAGGGCCTGGCGATCCGCAACCTGCGCGGGCTGGGATACGTGCTGGCGGCGGGCCGGGCATGACCTGGCTGCCCACCCGCTCCCTCTTCTGGCGGGCCTTCCTGACGTTCTGGGGCGCGATGGCCGCCATCCTGGTGTGCGGCATGGTGCTGACCGCCGCCGTGGCGTGGCTGCGCTTCAATTCCCTGGACGGCCTCAGTCCGGCCAGCCTCACGCGCGACGCCGCGCAGGTGGCCGTGACCGAAGGCGAG
This sequence comes from Achromobacter sp. DMS1, assembly GCF_001270295.1. Lineage (NCBI taxonomy): Bacteria > Pseudomonadati > Pseudomonadota > Betaproteobacteria > Burkholderiales > Alcaligenaceae > Achromobacter > Achromobacter sp. DMS1. Next base: position 4,250 of record NZ_LHSJ01000227.1, read on the forward strand.
CCCGGCCTCAGGCGCTGGGTCGACGCCATGACGCGCCACTACTCCGCGCTCAAGATCTATCTGCTTGACGACCGGGACGCCGACATCCTCGGCCGCCGGCTGCCGGCGCGTCACGCGCGACTGGCTGGCCGCGTACCGCACCTCGCCCGACCGCCTCCGGGAAACCGATATGCGCCGCGCCGACCGCATTCCGGAACGCGTGTCCTGGTGGGATCCGCACCTGCTGGCGCTGCCCGACGGCACGCAGCGCCTGCTGCTGTTCCTTCCGTTCGACTCCTCGCACTGGGAGCTGCTGTCGCTGACGCCGGTGGCGCTGGCGCTGCTGCTGTTCGCCTTGGCCGTCACCGCGCCCCTGTGCTGGGCGCTCACCCCGCCACGTCGCGGGGCCGGTAGCGCTGCTGCGCCAGACCACGCAGGCGCTCTCGGCCGGCAACCTGGCGGCGCGCACGCCCGCCAAGGTCGCGGCCCGCCGATGACGAGATCGGCCTGCTGGCGCGCGATTTCAACGCCATGGCCGAACGGCTCAACGCCCTGGTCGGCATGCGCGAGCAGTTGCTGCACAGCATTGCCCACGAGCTGCGCTCGCCTCTGGCGCGCCTGCAGCTGGCGCTGGAACTGGCGCGCAACAAGGACGAGCGGCAGGCCGTGCAGCTCGACCGCATCGAACGCGAGTGCGAACGGCTGGACGCGCTGGTCGGCAACACCCTGAGGCTGGCGCGGATGGGCGCCCTGCCCGCTCCCGCCGAAGTGCGCGACCTGGCCGGCATCGTGGAAAACGTGCCGGTGCCCGCCGAGGGGCTGGAACTGAAGGCAGGCCCCGCCGAAGGCGCGGCGCGCGCTAGGGCCGCCGGGAAACGCCCGCAGCTCTGCGCCGCGGCCTTGCCGGGTCCGTTTCCCGGGCCTGCCGAGGCCCGCCCGGGCCGGCTCAGACGCCGGTCAGCGCCTCGCGCCAGCGCCGGCGTTTTTCTTCGTAAGGCATGGCCGCATGCGCCGGACTGGTGGACGGCAGCACCACGAATTCCAGGGCCTGCGCCCGCGGCGGCAACGCGGGCCGCACATGCCGCGCGAAAGCGCCGCCGCCTTGACTCCGTTGAAGCAGATGCGCCGTATGCCGGCATGCGCCGCCAGAAAACGCCGGAAAATCATTGGGGCGCCAGGCCTCGCGGCGGATGTCGGCGTCCAGGCTGCCGGGGGCGCACGCAGCCGGCAAGCACGTCCCACAACGCCACGCCGGCCGCCCGCAGCGCCCGCAGCCGGGCGTCGTAATGCAGCGCGGCATCGAAGCCCAGCGCGTCCGCCGCGATGGGCCAGAACGCATTGCGCGGATGCGCGTAGTACTGCGCGCGCCGCAGCGACGCGACCCCGGGCATGGACCCCAGCACCAGGATCCGCGCATCCGGCGCGGCCACGGGAGCGAAGCCCTGGACCGCGCCGCGGGAGGGCGGCGCGTCCACCCCTACGCCGCCAGCCGGCTTTCGATGCGGGCCTTGGCTTCGGGCAGGTCTTCGGGCAGCCGCTGGGCGAGCTGGCCGAAGAGTTCTTCGTGCAGCGCCAGTTCGCGGCGCCAGGCGTCGGCGTCGACGGACATGATCTGCTCGAACTTGTCGGGGCTGAATTCCAGCCCGGTCCAGTCGATGTCGCCATAGCGCGGCGACACGCCGAAGACCTGGTCCACGCCCTGGGCCTCGCCGTCGATGCGGCCCAGCATCCAGCGCAGCACGCGCATGTTCTCGCCGAAGCCCGGCCATACGAACTTGCCGTCGGGCCCCTTGCGGAACCAGTTCACGCAGTAGATGCGGGGCAGCGTGGCGCCGGCGTCTTCGAGCTGGCGGCCCAGCTTGAGCCAATGCGCGAAGTAGTCGCTCATGTTGTAGCCGCAGAACGGCAGCATGGCGAACGGATCGCGCCGCACCACGCCCTGCTGCCCCGCGGCGGCGGCGGTGGTTTCGGAGCCCATGGTGGCGGCCATGTAGACGCCCTCGACCCAGTTGCGCGCCTCGGTGACGAGCGGAACCGTGGTGGAGCGCCGTCCGCCGAAGATGAAGGCGTCGATGACCACGCCTTCCGGGTTCTCCCATTCGGGGTCGATGGAGGGGCACTGCGAGGCCGGCGCCGTGAAGCGCGCATTGGGATGCGCGGCCTTGCGTCCGGTTTCGCGCGCGATGGCGGGCGTCCAGTCTTGGCCCTGCCAGTCGGTGAGATGGGCGGGCGGCGTGTCGGTCATGCCTTCCCACCAGACGTCGCCGTCGTCGGTGAGCGCCACGTTGGTGAAGATGACGTTGGCCTTGAGCGTGGCCATGGCGTTGAAGTTGGTCTGCTCGCTGGTGCCCGGGGCCACGCCGAAATAGCCGGCCTCGGGGTTGATGGCGCGCAGGCGGCCGTCGGCGCTGGGCTTGATCCAGGCGATGTCGTCGCCGATGGTGGTGACTTTCCAGCCGTCCATGCCCTGCGGCGGGATCAGCATGGCGAAGTTGGTCTTGCCGCAGGCGGACGGAAAGGCGGCGGCCACGTGGTACTTGCGGCCCTTGGGCGAGGTCACGCCCAGGATGAGCATGTGCTCGGCCAGCCAGCCCTGGTCGCGTCCCATGGTGGAGGCGATGCGCAGCGCGAAGCATTTCTTGCCCAGCAGCGCGTTGCCGCCATAGCCCGAGCCGTAGCTCCAGATTTCGCGGGTCTGGGGAAAATGCACGATGTACTTGGTGGGGTTGCAGGGCCAGGGCACGTCCGCCTCGCCCGG
>NZ_LHSJ01000228.1:0-6965 GCF_001270295.1 Achromobacter sp. DMS1
GGCCACCTCGGCGCGTTCGAGCATGCGGGCGAGTTGCGCGGCGAGCGGATCCTGCACCGCGTAGCGGGCGCCGGTTTCGTCGTAGCCGCGCAGGTAGTGCAGCCACGCCGCCACGGCCAGCGCCAGCAGCTCGATGCTCTCGCCGCGCCGCAGGGCGCTCGCGGACGGCGGCCAGCAGGCGCGGCGGCACTTTCTGGGAGCCGTCCATGGCCACCTGGTGGGTGAGGTGCGGCAGCGCCGGGTTGGAGACGCGCGCCAGAAAGCGCTGACGGTATTCGTCCAGGCCGGCTTCGGGAATGCCGCGCAGGGTCGGCGCGATTTCCGTGCGGATCAGGGTGTCCACATAGCGCCGCAGTCCGGGGTTGGCGGCGGCTTCGCTGTTGGTCTTGATGCCCAGCATGGCGCCCAGGTAGGCGAAGGCGGAATGCGGGGCGTTGACCATGCGCAGCTTGAGGCGCTCATAAGGCGCGGCGTTGCCGACGAAGGTGGCGCCGCCCGGCACGTCCCAGGCCGGACGGCCGGCGGCGAACTTGTCTTCGATGACCCAGTTGAGATAGGGCTCGGCCACCACGGGCCAGGCGTCCTGGAAGCCGACGCGCTCGGAAATGCGCTGGCGGTCCTCGTCGCGCGTGGCGGGCACGATGCGGTCGACCATGGAGTTGGGGAAGGTACAGTGCGCGTCGATCCAGGCGGTGAGCATGGGGTCCACGCGCAGCGCGAAGGCCAGCACCAGCTTGCGCAGCGTGTCGCCGTTGGACGGCAGGTTGTCGCAGGACAGCAGCGTCACCGGCGGCAGGCCGCGCTCGCGGCGCAGCGACAAGCCGTGCACCAGCATGCCGATGGCGCTGCGCGGCGCCTCGGGGTGCGCCAGGTCGTGCAGGATGTCGGCGTCGTCCCAGCGCAGCAGGCCGGAGGCAGGCTCGTGGCAATAGCCCTTCTCGGTGACGGTCAGGCTGACGATGCGCGTTTGCGGGTAGGCGATGCGCTCCAGCACCGCGTTGGGGTCTTCCTCGGCCACCATCACGCGCAGCACCGAGCCGACCACGCGCAGCGCCTCGCGCGGCTGGCCGTCGGGGCCGCGTCGCGCGTGGCGAGCGTGTAGAGGCCGTCTTGCGGCGCCAGGGCGTCGCGCACGGCCGGGCTGCGCAGCGAGACGCCCAATATGCCCCAGCTGAGGTCGCCGCTGGCCTGCATGGCCAGATCGGTGACCAGCGCCTGGTGGGCGCGGTGAAAGGCGCCCAGCCCCAGGTGCACGATGCCGGGCGTGAGCCGTTCGCGGTCGTAGGCCGGGCGCTCCACGCCGGCGGGCAGATGGGAGAGAGACTTCGAATTCAAGCGTTCCAGCATGTTCACCAATGCCACAGAGTGCCATCGTGCGCCAGCCGGTTGACCGGCAGATAGGCGCGTTGGTAGGGGTATTTCGCGGCGAGCCCTTCGTCGATTTCCACGCCATGGCCCGGCGCCTCGCCAGGGTATAGCATGCCCTGCTCGTAGTGGTAAGCGTGGGGAAACACGGCATCGGTCTCCTCCGTGTGCCGCATGTATTCCTGGATGCCGAAATTGGGCGCCCAGATGTCGAAATGCAGGGCGGCGCCCAGGCAGACGGGAGAAAGGTCGGTGGCGCCGTGGCAGCCGGTGCGCACCTGGTACAGCGAGGCCAGGTCGGCGATGCGGCGCAGGTGCGTGATGCCGCCCGCATGCACCACGGTGGCGCGGATGTAGTCGATGAGCTGGTTCTGGATCAGGTCCTTGCAGTCCCAGATGGTGTTGAATATCTCGCCCACGGCCAGCGGCGTCACGGTGTGCTGGCGGATGAGTCGGAAGGCTTCCTGGTTTTCGGCGGGCGTGGCGTCTTCCAGCCAGAAGAGCCGGTAGGGCTCGAGCGCCTTGCCCAGCCGTCCCGCCTCGATGGGGGTGAGCCGGTGGTGCACGTCGTGCAGCAAATGCGTGTCCCAGCCCACGGCCTGGCGCAGGCGCTCGAAAAGCCGGGGCGTGTGATCGAGGTATTTCTCGGTGGACCAGTCGTGCTCCGAAGGCAGCGCGGCATCGGCGGGCTCGTAGAACATGCGGCCGCGCCCCACGCCATACACGGCATTCAGCCCGGGCACGCCGCTTTGCGCGCGGACGGCCAGGTAGCCCATGTCGCGGTAGCGCAGCACCTCGTCCACGGTTTCCTCGATGTCGCGGCCGTTGGCGTGCCCGTACACCATGACGCCGCTGCGGCTCCTGCCGCCCAGCAACTGGTAGAGCGGCATGCCCGCGGCCTTGGCCTTGATGTCCCAGAGCGCCGTGTCCACCGCGCCGATGGCCGCCATGGTGACCGGCCCGCGCCGCCAGTACGCGCCGCGGTACAGGTAGTGCCAGATGTCCTCGATCTGCTGCGGGTCGCGCCCCAGCAGGCAGGGCACGACGTGATCGGACAGGTAGGACGCCACCGCCAGCTCGCGGCCGTTGAGCGTCGCGTCGCCGATGCCCGACAGCCCTTCGTCGGTTTCGATCTTGAGCGTCACGAAATTGCGTCCCGGGCTGCACACGATGACCCGCGCGTCGGAGATTTTCATGGAGAGGCTCCTGTGGAGTAGACGCGGCCCCGCGCCGCTACATCACCGCGCCCAGTTGCCAGGGCACGAATTCGTTCTGGCCGTAGCCGTGTTCCTCGCTGCGCGTGCGGCGGCCGGAAGCCGTCTCCAGCATGCGCTGGAAGATGTGCTCGCCCATCTGCTCCACGCTTTGCGCGCCGTCGACCACTGCGCCGCAGTTGATGTCGATATCGTCGGATTGCCGCTGCCAGAGCGCGGTGTTGGTGGAGAGCTTGAGCGAGGGCGCCGGCGCACAGCCGTAGGCCGAGCCGCGCCCGGTGGTGAAACAGATGAGGTTGGCTCCGCCCGCCACCTGCCCGGTGGCCGAGACGGGGTCGTAGCCTGGCGTGTCCATGAAGACGAGGCCGCGCTCGCGCACCGCCTCGGCGTATTCGTAGACCGCCGTGAGATTGGTGGTGCCGCTCTTGGCGATGGCGCCCAGCGACTTTTCCAGGATGGTGGTCAGGCCGCCGGCCTTGTTGCCGGCCGAAGGGTTGTTGTCCATCTCGGCCTGGTTGCGCGCGCAGTAGTCCTCCCACCAGCGCAGCCGCGCCAGCAGCCGCGCCGCCACGTCGGGATGCTGCGCGCGGCGCGTGAGCAGGTGCTCGCCGCCGTAGATCTCGGGCGTCTCCGACAGAATGGCGGTGCCGCCATGGCGCACCAGCCGGTCCACGGCCGCGCCCAGCGCAGGATTGGCGCTGATGCCGGAATAGCCGTCGGAGCCGCCGCACTGCAGGCCCACGACGAGGTGGCTGGCCGGCACGGGCTGGCGGCGCGCCCGGTCGGCCTGCTCCAGCATGGCCCGCACCAGTTCGACGCCCCGCTCCACCGTCTTGCGGGTGCCGCCCGTTTCCTGGATGTTGAACGTGTGCAGCCGCGCGCTTTCGCGCAGACCCTCCTGTTCCATGAGGCCGCCGATCTGGTTGGTTTCGCAGCCCAGGCCCACCACCATGAGGGCGGCGAAATTGGGGTGGCGCGCATAGCCGCCCAACGTGCGGCGCAGCACGCGCAGCGGCTCGCCGTCGGCGCCGGTGGCGCAGCCCGCGCCGTGGGTCAGGGCCACCACGCCGTCCACGTTGGGGTACGGCGCCAGCGCCTCGGGATGGATATCGCGCCGGAAGTGGTCGGCGATCGCGCGTGCGGCGGTGGCCGAACAGTTCACGCTGGTGAGGATGCCGATGTAGTTGCGCGTGGCCACCCGCCCGTCGGCGCGCACGATGCCGTCGAAACAGGCCGGCTGCGCCACGTAGTCGGTGGGGCGCGCGCCCTGCCCGACCGCATAGTCGCGCTCGAAGTCGGAGAACGCCAGGTTGTGCGTATGCACGTGCTGGCCCGGCGCGATGTCTTGCCGGGCCGTGCCGATGATCTGGTTGTAGCGCCGCACCGGCTCGCCGGCGGCAATGGCGCGCACGGCCACCTTGTGGCCGGGCGGCACCAGCCCCGCCACGGTGACGCCCTCGCTCTCCAGGCGCTGCCCGCTGACGAGCTGGCGCCGCGCGATGACCACGTTGTCCGCCGGGTGGATGCGAATGACTGCCGTATCGGTCTGGAACATGGAGGGCTCCGCGGAAAAGGGCCGGGTTCAGCCGTCGATGAGCGCCGGATCCCAGGCGTGCACGCGCTGGCGCTGCTCGCCCAGGCCGGTGATGCCCAGCTTCATTTCGTCGCCCGCCTCGAGATAGACCGGCGCGGGCTTCTGGCCCATGCCGACGCCGGGCGGCGTGCCGGTGCTGATGAGGTCGCCCGGGTACAGCGTCATGAAGCGGCTCACGTAGGCCACCAGTTGCGCCACGCCGAACACCATGGTGCGGGTGCTGCCGTTCTGGTAGCGCTTGCCGTTGACTTCCAGCCACAGTTCCAGGTCTTGGGGATTGGGCACTTCGTCGGCCGTCACCAGCCACGGCCCTACCGGCCCGAAGGTGTCGCAGCCCTTGCCCTTGTCCCAGGTGCCGCCGCGCTCGATCTGGTATTCGCGCTCGGACACGTCGTTCACCACGCAATAGCCGGCCACGTGGGACAGCGCCTCGGCCTCGTCCACGTAGCGGGCCTTCTTGCCGATGACCACGCCCAGCTCCACTTCCCAGTCGGTCTTGACCGAGCCCCGCGGCAGCACCACCGGGTCGTTGCAGCCCGCCAGCGCGGAGGTGGGTTTCATGAAGATGACGGGTTCGGCCGGCACCTGCAGCCCGGCCTCGGCGGCATGATCGGCGTAGTTCAGGCCGATGCAGATGAATTTGCCCATGCCGCTCCAGGGCGGCGCGATCCGGCCGGGACTGGCCACCACGGGCAGGCCCGCCGCGTCCACGGCGCGCAGCCGCGCCAGCCCTTCGGGCGTGAGCGACTGGGCCGTGATGTCGGGCAGCACGGCGGAGAGATCCCGCACCCGCCCCTGGGCATCCACCAGCCCGGGCTTCTCGGCGCCCCGGGCGCCATAGCGCATGAGTTTCATGACGTGTTCCTTTGCTTGCGTTGTGTTCAGTTCGACCAGCCGCCGTCGATGACCTGGGCGGTGCCCGTGGTGAAGGCCGACTCGTCGCTGGCAAGATACACCGCCAGCGCCGCGATTTCCTCCGGGCGGCCGATGCGGCCCATGGGCTGGCGCGCCACGAAGGCGGCCTCCACGATCTCCCGCGTCTGGCCCGAGGCGCGCGCCTGCGCGTCGATGCGTTCGCGCAGCGAGGGCGACTCCACGGTGCCGGGGCAGATGGCGTTGCAGCGCACGCCGCGCGCCACGTAGTCGGCGGCAGCGCCTGGCGCTTGGGCTGCGAGACCGCCTTCTGTTCCGGCTGAGGACCACCCAAGTTGATCAGTTCCTGCTCGATGGCGGCGATGTCGGCATCGACCGCGTCTTCCAGCAGCAACCCCTGTTCGCCGCCAAGCTGTTCGCTCTTTTTGCCGAAGCGATAACGGCGCAGCACCGCAATCTCATGCGTGAGCTTGCGGATGTGCGTGTCCTTAAAGTGGATATCCTGCGCCTGCCGCTCGAGCTTGCCCATCAATTCCGCCGCCAGCGCCCGCAGGGCGTCGGCATCAAGATGGTCGAGGTTGGGTGCTGTCTTCAGAGGCATAGCCGCCATAATGCCAGACCCCTGTGCAGCGCACCATTCGCACTGCCCCGGATTGCAAATCCGGGGTCATAAGAGGCTGATCGATTCGTACTCACCCAGGCGTTGCCACGGCAGACCGATGACGAGCGCACGAGCTTGTTCAGCGGTGAGCGCCATTTGTGTGTCACCGGGCCGGGGCCAGTGCACACTCCCCTGGTGCAACCGTCGTACAGCCAGCCAGATGCCGAAGCCATCGCACACCAGCACCTTCAGCCGGGTGCCGCGGCGGTTGGCAAACACGTAGGCATGGTGCGGCTGCGAGGCGCCGAAGACCTCGATCACGCGGGCGAGCAACCGATCCATACCGCTGCGCATGTCCACGGGCTCTACAGCGAGCCAGACTTGGTCAATGCGAATCACCGCAACCACTCACGCAACAGCGCGGCACATTGGGCTGCGGCGCTAATCGGCCAGGATACGCGCACTGTCGCAGTGTCGCGCTTCACTTCCAGGCGAATGACGTCGTGACTCGCACCAGGCTGGCTCGCGCTCACTGATAGAGGGACGAATGGCGCAGTGGGTTGGCGAGAGGGACCCACCAAAGCCGGTGCGCGCCGCTGGCGCCCCTCCTCCTCAGCCAAGCAGTGGTGGCCGTAGCGTTCATGCTCTTTGACCCACCGATGCAAAACGTTGGGGTTCATACCGTGCTCTACGGCTAACGCCGCGAGCGACACGTCGCCCTGCAAGCATTGCGCCACCATTTCCTGTCAACGCCGGTTGAAAACTGACCCACTTTCGTCGGAATCGTCGGAGTAAAACTGACCCACCCCGGCGTCCAAAAAACCTAGCTCCTGATCTTGATATTCCCTGCTTTGCGCTTGTCCTTGAGTCGGTAGCTTTCCCCGGCAATCTGCACGATATGGGCGTGATGCAGCAGGCGGTCGAGCAAGGCGGCGGTCAGCGTTTGGTCCTCAGCAAAGCATGAGGACCACTGACTGAAGGGCAGATTGCTGGTGACGATGATGCTGGTGCGCTCGTAGCGCTGGGCCACCACGTTGAAGAACAGATTCGCCTCCTCGCGTCCAAACGGCAAATATCCGATCTCATCGATCACCAACAGGCGCGGCCCGATGATGGCACGGTTGAAGTACTGCTGCAGCCGATCCTGTTTATGGGCGGTGGCCAACTGCATCATCAGGTCGGCGGCAGTCAGGAAGCGGGTCTTGATGCCCGCCATGACGGCACGGTAGGCCAGCGCCTGAGCCAGGTGGCTCTTGCCCACGCCGCTGGGCCCCAGGAATACGATGTTCTCGGCCCGTTCGATAAAGCTCAGAGCGGC
>NZ_LHSJ01000229.1:0-6864 GCF_001270295.1 Achromobacter sp. DMS1
GGTCGCGGCCCGTCCACCATTGCCGCACGCTGTCGTACGCGGTGACGGCAATCGTCAGCGGCAGCAGCACCGCCAGCAACGCCAGGCTGCGCCGCCGCCACAGCCGCTCCCCGGCGGAGGGCGGATCATCGCGSCAGCGCACGTTCCGGCGGGCTTGCGCCCTGGCGGGCTTCGGCATGGGCATCTTCGGGCGGCCGGGCGACGTCCGGTGAGCGGCCTGCGCCCTGGCGGGCTTCGGCATGAGCATCTTCGGGCGGCCGGGCGATGCTCATGGCCGGCCTCCGGAAGCGGCGCCCAAGTCCAGGGTGTCGGCGATGGCGAGGGAGCCGTCGGGGTTTCGTGGCAGGGTGTCCAATGCGATGCGGGCTTCGGAATCCAGACGCGGCGAGAAGCGTTCCGACAGCCGCAGCGTGGCGCCGCCCGCCTGGTCTGGCCGTATCTCGAATACGAAGCGCCCCTGCCTGGGCAGGCCGGGGTCCAGCGCATGCGGCGGCTGGCCGGGCGAGAAATCCAGCCGGTCCGTCTGCTGATAGAGCAGACCCGTCGGCCCTTCCCAGGCCGCCTGGCCGACCGCCACCGACTTCGCGCGCGCAGCGAGTTCCACGGTCACAATGGCCCATAGCCCCGAGGTACTGCGCATGACCGGACTGCCGAAGCGCCGGTACACCACCTGCCGCGCGAACGCCACGCGCTCGACCCTGGCGTCGAACAGCCGCGTGCGCACTGGCTCTCCCATGCGCCCCGAAACGGGAATCGGGCCGGTCAGCTCGTCATAGCGCGGCGAATGGCGTTGCATGGCAAACAGCACCGCGGCCGCCGCAGCCAGCAGCACCAGCGTGGCAAGACGGCGTTTCATGGGGCGCGCGCCGCGTCCGCGCCGCCTGGCGCGAAGGAAGCGCCCAGCGGCAGCGCCAGGCGGCCGACCACGGCCGGGTTGTACCAGCCGGGTACGCCGTACAAGTTGTCCCGGGGCTTATACGTCTTGGCCACCACGTCCGCCGTCAGCGTCGCCGGCGGCGCGGCCGAATCGGCCATCACCCAGATGTACGCCACGCGCTCGGCCAGCCCCGGATGCAACAGCGGCGAAAGCCGCGGGTCGCGCGTCTGCGCCACCGTGGGAGCGCCGGGCGCCAGGCCCGGCACGGCATGCGGGCGCAGCACGTCCGCATAGTCGCTGCTCGACGCCCGCGTGCGGTTGCCGAGATCCACCTCCACCACCAGCATCTGCTGGCCCGGCCCGGGCGACACGCCATAGACCTTGTCGCGGCTCACCCAGGCGCGCCGCGGCACCACCTGCCACTGGCCCGCCTCGATCGGGCTGCCCGCCTCATAGCGCGCCAGCGGAGGCGGCGGCGACACCTTGACGTATAGGCCATAGACCGCAGCGCTGCAGGCCGCGAGTATCGAACCGATCCCGGCAAGCAGCCGGGTCTTGACCTTGCCGAATGCTGGGCGCATCTCCACTCCCTGTCGGTGCATGGAACGGGCAATGCCGGACAACGGAGCATCGTAACGGCGCGGGCTGGCAAGAGCGGTTAGAGGATGTTTCGAGACGTATGGCGGGGCGCAAGGCCCCGGAAGCGCGAAAGACGGCGCGAGAAAGCAGGCGTTTCCGGCCGGGATGAAGCCGCAAGCGCGGCCGGCCAGACAGAGCCCGATCGAAGACCAGGTTGGCCGGGCCGGCGCTCGCACAGCAATGGCTCAGGCGTGGCGCGGCGTTTCAACCGGCGGCGTGCCATCATGGAACAGCGACTTCAGCTGCGCCCGCAATTCCGGCGTATCCGCGTGCTTGTGCACGGTGGTGGCGTGCTGTACGGCCGCCTCCAGCAGCTCGCTTTCGGAATCCGCCGCCAGCGCCACCGAGCAATTCATTTCGCTGGGATACTCGCGGCAATCGATGTATTTGCGTGTCATGTGTGTCTCCCGCGCGCAGGCCTGCTGGGCCTGCGCAATAGACGTTCCGACGCGCGGCGCGGAACGCCCGGGACGATGGCGCGTCGCATCGGCGGGGGCGGTCTGGCAAGTATAGATCCCGCTCGCAGACCCGGCGCGGGCATTTTCGATGCCGCCGGACGGGCGCCACCAGTTATAGGTTGCCGTGGCCATGACGGTGCGTTCGTTGCCGTACATGCAGACCGAATACGCCTGGCAGCCGCTGATGTCGTGGCGATTGAACAGGTTCGTTCCGCTCAGCGCAAAGCGCCAGTCGCCGGCGTCATAGAGGCCATCTGGCGCGGGCGCGGGATATCGACCGGCCATTTTCCGGGCGTCTCGTCCTCGGCTTTCACGTTTTTTACGTTCTGGAATGCATACGCCGCGATGAGGGACAGGTTGGGCGTCAGCTTGCCCGTTGCGTTCAGTTCGATGCCGCGCGCACGCACCTCGCTGTCCGTGGTGGTCTGCCGGTTGAACTCGAAGCCGAGCAGCACCGTGTGATCCACTGGCCCGGTCCTGAATTTCGCCTGCGCCTGGTTGTCCAGGTTGAAGCGGTTGTAGTCCATCTGGAAAAGGCCGGCATAGCGGGTCATGCCGGTCATGCTGTCGCCGTCGAAGCCGCCTCCCCACACCGAGGCTTTGTCGAGCGTCAGGCGCATGAGCGTGGCGTCTTGGCGCAGCGTCCATACCGAATCCGCCTGGTGCTCGAGCTGATGGCCGACCGACCATTGCTTCTTGTCGTAATAGTTGAAGCCCGGATCGCCCGCGCCGTACAGCGCGGAGGTAGGGCCGCGCAGCACGGTAATGCTGTCGATCATGTAGGGATCGACCCGCCAGCTCGCCAGGTTCAACGTGTTCGGGGTCTGCAATCCGTCGACGAACTGGGTGGGGGTGAACCCGGAAAACAACGACACGATCGACCAGTGGAGCGAGCACGTAGGCGCAAGCACGCGAACCTTGACCCGGCTGTTCCGCGAAGAAACGGGCTTGAGTTTCGGGCAATGGCGGCAGCAATTGCGCCTGGTGGAGACCATCGCCCGCCTTGCCCAGGGCGTGTCGGTGTCGACGGTCGCCAGTGAACTCGGCTACCGGAGCGCCAGCGCATTCATTTCGATGTTCAGGGAAACGCTGGGCGATACGCCGCAACGCTATTTGAAGCGGCGGGAGAGTGTGTGACGCCCGGCGAGGGCGGACCCGGCAAGAAAGGGCATTCGAGCCTTTCCGCCCGAGCCCGCAAGGGCATTATTGGGCTGCATCGACACGCGATGACCATGGCCGGATGGCAGGCTGCCGGATCGACGCCTTGACGCACAAATGAAAATGCCCAGCTAAAAGAGCTGGGCATCGAATTCGTGGTGGCCTGGGGCGGAATCGAACCACCGACACAAGGATTTTCAATCCTCTGCTCTACCGACTGAGCTACCAGGCCAACGAAGTCCGCAACTATACACAAAATTTTGAGGCCGTGCACGCGGGCAGGCGGAAATCTGCGACTTTTTGGCGCGGATGTGAAAAAAGGAGGGGAGTTGGGCAAAGATTGCGCAGGGCTGGCAGCGGATGGCGCATGGATTGCGCATCGCCCCAGGATGGCGGGGCCGGGCGTGTTGGTGGCGCAGAGCGCGTCGCCGGCCGGAGCCGGAATCGGGGGCGCACCCGTGTTGGAAGAAAGGAACGGCAGGGTGCGACGCAGGGTCGCGGTGGGACCGGGCGCTACGCTGGGGATAACCCGTGGGAGTATAATCGCAAGCAGTCGACTTGTTACAAATCCTGCCCATGTCGGTAGCCGTTCTTGCCTTCGGTCTGAATCACACGTCCGCGCCGGTTTCGGTACGCGAACGCGTGTCCATGCCCGTCAATCTGGTCAAGCCGGCGCTGGAGGGCCTGCGCGCGGCGTTCGGCGGTTCGGTCCGCGAAGCGGCGATTCTCTCTACCTGTAATCGCACCGAGATCTATTGCGCGGCCGAAGGCGAGGTGGCCGAGCGGCTGCCGGTGTGGCTGGCCGAGCACAATCACCTGGATGCCGGCGCGCTGAATCCCCATCTTTACCGCCACCAGCAGGACGAGGCCGTGCGCCATGCGTTCCGCGTGGCGAGCGGGCTGGATTCCATGGTGCTGGGCGAGCCGCAGATCCTGGGGCAGATGAAGGACGCGGTGCGCGCGGCCGGCGAGGCCGGCGCGCTGGGCACGCTGCTGCACCAGATGTTCCAGCGCACGTTCTCCGTGGCCAAGGAAGTGCGTTCGCAGACGGCCATCGGCGCGCATTCGGTGTCGATGGCGGCGGCGGCCGTGCGGCTGGCCGAGCGCGTGTTCGGCGACCTGGGCCAGGCCCGCACGCTGTTCATCGGCGCGGGCGAGATGATCGAGCTGTGCGCCACGCACTTCGCCGCGCAGCGGCCGCGCAGCATGGTGGTGGCCAACCGCACCGTGGAGCGGGCCGAGCTGCTGGCCAACCGCTTCTCGGCCAACACCATGAAGTTGTCGGACCTTACCGAGCGGCTGTCGGAGTTCGACGTCATCGTGTCCTGTACGGCGAGCTCGCTGCCCATCCTCGGGCTGGGGATGGTGGAGCGGGCCACGCGGCTGCGCCGCCACCGTCCCATGGTGATGATCGACCTGGCGGTGCCGCGCGACATCGAGCCCGAGGTCGGCCGCCTGGACGACGTCTATCTCTATTCCGTGGATGACCTGGGCCGCCTGGTGCAGACCGGCACCGACGCGCGCCGCGCGGCAGTGGTTCAGGCCGAGGCCATCATCGAGACCCGTGTGCAGGGTTTCATGCACTGGATGCAGTCGCGCGAGGTGGTGCCCGTGATCCAGGGGCTGCACCAGGCCGCCGAAGACGTGCGCGCCGCCGAGCTCGAGCGCGCGCGCCGGCTGCTGGCGCGCGGCGAATCTCCCGAGGCCGTGCTGGAGCAGCTTGCGCACGGCCTGACCCAGAAGTACCTGCACGGCCCGCTGGCGGCGCTCAACCGCAGCGAAGGCGAGGACCGCAAGCAGCTGCTTGCCTGGATGCCGCGCCTGTTCCCCGGCCGCGATTCCCGCCGTTAGCGATCCTGTCCCGCGTCCCGCCTCCCGGCGGGCGTTCGCGTTTTGGGCGCCCGCTTTCCGCTTACCTTCTTTTTCTCTGTTCCCGATTCCATGAAATCTTCCATGCGCAGCCGGCTGGAGCACTTGTGCCACCGCTTGATCGAGGTCGACGCCCTGTTGGCCGAACCGGAAACCGCCGCCGACATGGACCGTTTCCGCAAGCTGTCGCGCGAGCGCTCCGAGCTGGAGCCGGTGGTGGAAGCGTTCAAGGCGTTCACACGGACCGAGGACGACCTGGCCGCCGCGCAGGAGATGCTGTCGGACTCGGAAATGAAGGCCATGGCGGAGGAGGAGCTCAAGACCGGGCGCGCGCGCCTGGAAACGCTGGAAGCGGAGCTGCAGGTGCTGCTGCTGCCGCGCGACCCCAACGACGGCCGCAGTGTGTTCCTGGAAATCCGCGCGGGCACGGGCGGCGACGAAAGCGCGCTGTTTTCCGGCGATCTGCTGCGCATGTATACGCGCTATGCCGAGCAGCGCGGCTGGCGCGTGGAGCTGATGTCGGAAAGCCCGTCGGAGCTGGGCGGCTACAAGGAAGTGATCGCACGCATCGACGGCGACGGCGTGTACGGGCGGCTGAAGTTCGAGTCGGGCGCGCACCGCGTGCAGCGCGTGCCGGCCACCGAGGCGCAGGGCCGCATCCATACCTCGGCCTGCACGGTGGCCATCATGCCGGAGGCCGACGAGATGTCGGACATCGTCATCAATCCGAACGACTTGCGCATCGACACGTTCCGCGCCAGCGGGGCGGGCGGCCAGCACATCAACAAGACCGATTCGGCGGTGCGCATCACGCACTTGCCCACCGGACTGGTGGTGGAGTGCCAGGACGATCGCTCGCAGCACCGCAACAAGGACAAAGCCATGCAGGTGCTGGCCGCGCGCCTGAAAGACAAGGAGATGCGCGAGCGCCAGAGCAAGGAGGCGGCCGAGCGCAAGAGCCTGATCGGCTCGGGCGACCGCTCCGAGCGCATCCGCACCTACAACTATCCGCAGGGCCGCGTCACCGATCACCGCATCAACCTGACGCTGTACAAGCTGCAGCAGATCATGGAAGGCGACCTGGACGAGCTCACGGGCGCGCTGATTGCCGAGCACCAGGCCGAGCAGCTTGCCGCGCTGGGCGACGAGGCTTGAGGCCCGGCGCATCCGAGGTCATGCCCATGGCGCAAATCAAGGATCTGCTGGCCGACGCCCGCCTGCCCCGGCTGGAGGTGCGCATGCTGCTGGAGCACGTGCTGCGTAAGCCGCGCGCCTGGCTGCTGGCGCACGACGCCGATCCGCTCGACCCGGCGGCGGCCCGGGCCTATGAGGCGCTGGCCGCGCGCCGGCTGGCGGGCGAGCCCATGGCGTATCTGCTGGGACACCGCGAGTTCATGGGGCACCGCTTCCGGGTGTCGCCCGACGTGCTGATTCCCCGGCCCGATACGGAGGTGCTGGTGGAGACGGCGCTGGCGGCGATTGCCGGCCTGTCGGCGCCCGCGGTGCTGGACCTGGGCACGGGCAGCGGCGCGATTGCGATTTCGATTGCGCTGGCGCGTCCCGATGCGCGCGTCACGGCTACCGACGTGAGCGAGGCGGCGCTGAAGGTGGCGGCGGGCAATGCCTGGGAACTGGCGGCCTCGGTGCGTTTCGCGGCGGGAAGCTGGTACGCCGCGGTGCCGGCCGGCGAGGGGTTCGACCTCATCGTGTCGAACCCGCCCTACGTCGCCAGCGGCGACCCGCATCTCGCGCAGGGCGACGTGCGTTTCGAGCCGCGCGGCGCGCTGACCGACGGCGCGGACGGCCTGTCCGATCTGGCGCGCATTGTGGCGGGCGCGCCGGCGTTTCTGCGGCCGGGCGGCG
>NZ_LHSJ01000023.1:0-27181 GCF_001270295.1 Achromobacter sp. DMS1
CCTCGCTGGCGCGCGAAGCCGGCGCGCCGCTGGTCGTGCTCACGGCCGACCCGCTGGAAGCCCAGCGCCTGGCCGAGGAAATCCAGCTCTTCGCGCCCGGGCTGCGCGTGCGCCAGCTGCCCGACTGGGAAACCCTGCCCTACGACGCCTTTTCCCCGCACCAGGATCTGATCTCCGAGCGGCTGCACACGCTGCATTCGTTGATGGGCAAGACGGTCGACGTGCTCACGGTGCCCGTCACCACCGCGCTCTACCGGCTCGCGCCGCCCGCCTTCCTGGCCGCCTATACCTTTTCCTTCCGCCAGAAAGACCGCCTCGACGAAGCCGCGCTGCGCGCCCAGCTCACGCTGGCCAACTACACACACGTGACCCAGGTCACCGCGCCGGGCGAATTCTGCCTGCGCGGCGGCCTGATCGATCTTTTCCCCATGGGCTCGGCCGTGCCCTACCGGCTCGATCTCTTCGACGACGAAATCGAGACCATCCGCAGTTTCGACGTGGACACCCAGCGCAGCCTGTATCCGGTGCGCGAGGTCCAACTGCTGCCGGGGCGCGAGTTTCCCATGGACGAAGACTCGCGCAACCGCTTCCGGGCCCGCTTCCGCGAAGTGTTCGAGGGCGACCCGTCGCGCGCCGTGCCCTACCGCGACATCGGCAACGGCATCCCGTTCGCCGGGGTCGAGTACTACCTGCCGCTCTTCTTCGAGCAGACGGCCACGCTGTTCGACTACCTGGCGCCGGACACCATCACCGTCACCGCGGGCGACATCGACGACGCCGTGCAGCGTTTCGCGCAGGACACGGCCAGCCGCTACAACTTCCTGAAAGCCGACCGCGAGCGGCCCGTGCTGCCGCCGTCGGAACTGTTCCTCGACGCCGAGACCCTGTATGCGGGGCTCAAGGGCTTCCGCCGCCTGGCGCTCTCGGCCGATCAGCCGCACCCGGATTTCCGCCCCGCGCCCGACGTGAGCGTGGCCCGGCGCGCCGAAGACCCCATCGCCGCGGCTGCGCGCGCTGCTCGCGCGCGCCGACATGCGCGTCCTGCTCTGCGCCGATTCGGCGGGCCGCCGTGAGACCGTGGTGCAGATGCTGCACGAATTCGGCGTGACGCCGGACGCCCAGCCCGACGCCATCGAGACCTTTCTCGCTTCGGACGCGCGCTTCGGCGTGGCCGCCGCGCCGCTGACGGCGGGCTTCGTCCTGCCGCAGGCCGGCCTGGCCTTTCTCACGGAAAACGACCTCTACCCCGGCCTGGCGGCCACCGGCCGCCGCGGCAAGCGGGCCCAGGAACGCGCCAGCAACGTGGAGGCCATGGTCCGCGACCTGTCCGAGCTGCGCGCCGGCGACCCGGTGGTGCATGCGCAGCACGGCATCGGCCGCTACCACGGCCTGGTCAATATGGACATGGGCGAAGGCGAGATGGAGTTCCTGCATCTCGAATACGCCAACGGCAGCACGCTCTACGTGCCCGTATCGCAGTTGCACGTCATCGCGCGCTACAGCGGCGCCGACCCCGAGGCCGCGCCCCTGCACCAGCTCGGCTCCGGCCAGTGGGACAAGGCGCGCCGCAAGGCCGCCAGGCAGGTGCGCGACACCGCCGCGGAGCTGCTGGCGCTCTACGCGCAGCGCGCGGCCCGCGAAGGCTATGCCTTCAAGCTGCCGCTCAACGACTACGAGGCCTTCGCCGAGGGATTCGGCTTCGAGGAAACCGCCGACCAGGCCGCCGCCATCGAAGCCGTGATCTCCGACATGACCTCCGGCCGCCCCATGGACCGCCTGGTCTGCGGCGACGTGGGCTTCGGCAAGACCGAGGTGGCGCTGCGCGCCGCCTTCCTGGCGGTGGCCAACGGCAAGCAGGTCGCCCTGCTCTGTCCCACCACCCTGCTGGCCGAGCAGCATGCGCAGACCTTCTCCGACCGCTTCGCCGACTGGCCGGTGCGCGTGGTGGAGCTCTCGCGCTTCCGCTCCTCCAAGGAAGTGGCCGCCGCCATCGAAGGCATCAACGACGGCCGGGTGGACATCGTCATCGGCACGCACAAGGTGCTGTCCAAGGACGTGAAGTTCAAGCGGCTGGGGCTGGTCATCATCGACGAGGAGCACCGCTTCGGCGTGCGCCAGAAAGAAGCGCTGAAAGCGCTGCGCGCCGAAGTGGACGTGCTCACCCTGACGGCCACGCCCATTCCGCGCACGCTGGGCATGTCGCTCGAAGGCATACGCGATTTCTCCGTCATCGCCACCGCGCCGCAGAAGCGCCTGGCCATCAAGACCTTCGTGCGGCGCGAAGACGGCAGCACCATCCGCGAGGCGCTGCTGCGCGAACTCAAGCGCGGCGGGCAGGCGTACTTTCTGCACAACGAGGTGGAAACCATCCATAACCGGCGCGCGCGGCTCGAAGAACTGGTGCCCGAGGCCCGCATCGCCGTGGCGCACGGCCAGATGCCAGAGCGCGAGCTGGAACAGGTCATGAAAGGCTTCTACCAGCAGCGCTACAACGTGCTGTTGTGCACCACCATCATCGAAACCGGCATCGACGTTCCCAGCGCCAACACCATCGTCATCCATCGCGCCGACCGCTTCGGCCTGGCGCAGCTGCACCAGTTGCGCGGCCGCGTGGGACGCTCGCACCACCAGGCCTACGCCTACCTGCTCACGCCCGGCGAAGACGCCATCACCGCCAACGCCAAGAAGCGGCTGGAAGCCATCCAGGCCATGGAAGAGCTCGGTTCCGGCTTCTACCTGGCCATGCACGACCTCGAAATCCGCGGCACCGGCGAAGTGCTGGGCGACGCGCAGTCGGGCAACATCCAGGAAGTCGGCTTCTCCATGTACAACGAAATGCTCAACGAAGCCGTGCGCGCGCTGCGCGCGGGCGAAGAGCCCGACATGGACGCGCCCTTCAACCTGGCCTGCGAAGTCAATCTGCACGCGCCGGCCCTGCTGCCGTCGGACTACTGCGCCGACGTGCATGCCCGGCTCGGCATCTACAAGCGCCTGGCGCATGCGGCCGACGAGGACGACCTGATCCAGATCCAGGAAGAACTGATCGACCGCTTCGGCAAGCTGCCCGAGCCCGCCCAGACCCTGCTGGCCACGCACCGCCTGCGCCTGCAGGCCCAGCCGCTGGGCGTGATCAAGATCGACGCCAGCGAATCCCAGGCGCTGCTGCAGTTCGGCCCCAAGACCTCCGTGGAGCCGGCCCGCATCATCGAACTGGTCCAGCGCCAGCGCCACATTCGCCTTGCCGGGCAGGACAAGCTGCGCGCCGAGATCAAGGCTCCGCAGGTGGCGGCGCGCGCCGACGCCGTGCGCGCCGTGCTGCGCGCGCTCAAATGAATCCCGCCCCTACTCACCGGAACCCTATGACTACCCACCATCTCGTCGTCCAATCGCCCGGCCTCACGCTGGAACACGCGGAACAGCTCGCCGCCCTGGCCCAGGCCCAGGGCGTGGCCCGCATCAGCGCCACCGCCGCCCGGCTGCTCGACGTGCAGTACGATGATGCCACGCGCGCCGAGGTCGCCGCCTGGGCCGACAGCCGGGGCGTGGACACGGCATTCGTGCCGGCCGGACTCAGGCTGGCCGACTGCAAAGTGCTGGCCATGGACATGGATTCCACGCTCATCAACATCGAGTGCATCGACGAGATCGCCGGCGTGGCGGGCCTGAAAGACCAGGTGGCGGCCATTACCGAGGCCGCCATGCGCGGCGAGATCAAGGATTTCTCCGAAAGCCTGCGCCGGCGCGTGGCCCTGCTGCGCGGCGTGCCCGCCGGCGCGCTCGAACAGGTCTACACGGAAAAACTGCGCCTGAACCCCGGCGCCGAAACCCTGGTCGCCACGGCCCGGGCGGCCGGCATCAAGGTGCTGCTGGTTTCCGGCGGATTCACCTTCTTCACCGAGCGGCTGCGCGAACGCCTCAAGCTCGACGCCGCGCACGCCAACACCCTGGAAATCAAAAACGGCGTGCTCACCGGCCAGGTACTGGGCGACATTCTCGACGGCGACGCCAAGGCCCGGCACCTGCGCGAGTTCGCGGCCCTGCACGGCGCCGCCCCGTCGCAGATCATCGCCCTGGGCGACGGCGCCAACGACCTCAAGATGCTGTCGCTGGCGGGCTTTCCGGTCGCCTACCACGCCAAGCCCCTGGTGCGGCAGCAGACCCGTTACGCGCTGAACGTGTGCGGCCTGGACGGCGTGCTCAACTGGTTCGAAAGCTGAATCCGGCCTGGCGTCAGCGCGCGCCGCGCGCGAACGCCAGCAGCACACCGAAGCCGATCAGCACCGCGCCGAAGACGCGGTCGATGCGCTGGCGGGCCGCCGCCAGCCGCCCGCGCACCGCGCGCGCCGAGAAGCAGAGCGCGACCAGGCTGAACCAGGCAATGTGCGCGGCCGCGATGAAAAGCCCGTAGCCGACCTGCACCGGCAACGCGGTCTGCGGCCCCACCGCCTGCAGGAACAGGCTCACGATGAACACGGTGCATTTGGGGTTGAGCGCGTTGGTCAGGAAGCCCATGCGCAGCGCCGCCGCATCCGAGAGCGCCGCAGGCGCGTCGGAGGAGTCCGGAGCCGCCACCGGCGACGGAGCGCGCCACATCTTCGCGCCCAGCCACACCAGATAGACGGCGCCCGCCAGTTTCACGGCGTCGAACAGCCAGAGCGACTGGCGGATCAACAGGCCCACGCCCAGCAGGGTATAGCCCACGTGCACCAGTACGCCCAGACCGATGCCCAGCGCCGTCAACACCCCTGCGCGGCGTGAGCGCGTGAGGCTGTTGCGCGTGACCATCGCGAAATCGGGGCCGGGGCTCACCACGGCAAAAAGGGTAATGGTGATTACAGCTAACAGTTCAGTCATGGCGCGCCAGGCTGGAAAATCGTGAAATTCCGTGTAGATTAATGGCGCTGCTTTCCGCTGAAAAACGATGATTTCTGACAAACATCGTGAGCTGGGCTCACCATTGCAAAATACCCGGCTGCCCTCGTTGCTGGCCCTGCGCTGTTTCGAGGCGGCCGCTCGCCTGGAGAATTTCACCCGGGCGGCCGAATCGCTGCACCTGACGCATGGCGCGGTCAGCCGCGCGATCCGCCTGCTGGAAGACGACCTGGGCGTGCCGCTTTTCGAGCGGCGCAACCGGCGGGTGAAGCTGACGGAGGCGGGCCGCTCGCTCGCACGGGCCGTCAGCCAGGGGCTTGCGCTCATGCGCGAGTCGGTGGCCGAATTGCGCGCCCGCTCGCGGCAGCCGCGCCGCTGGGTGCTTTCCTGCGAGCCCACGCTGCTGATGCGCTGGCTGATCCCGCGTTGGCCCGACTTCCAGGCCCGCCACCCGGGCATGGAGGTGCACCTGGTGGCCGGCGGCGGGCCGTTCAGCTTCGACGATGGACTAGACCTGGCGATCCGGCGCGACGATTTCCCCTGGCCCGCCGGCTACCACGCCGAGGCCCTGTTCCCGGAGCGCGTCGGCCCGGTCTGCCGTCCGGACCGGTTCAACGACTGGTTCGAAACGACGGCTGGCGGCACGCGGCTGCGCGCTGGCGCGCTGCTGCTGCATACGCGCACCCGCCCCGATGCGTGGCGCGACTGGGCCGCGGGCCGCACGGCCCTGCCCGGGTCGCGCGGCCAGGTTTTCGATCATTTCTACTTCAGCCTGCAGGCGGCCGTGGCGGGCCTGGGCGTGGCCATAGGCCCGTGGCAGCTCGTGCGCGACGATCTCGCCTCCGGCGTGCTGGCGGCCCCCATGGGTTTCGAGCCCGATGGCTCGCGGTATGTCCTGCTCTCGCCGGCCGCGCCGGCGCCGGGTTCGCCGCATGCGGACCTGCTGGCCTGGCTGCGGCTCGCTGCCTGAACGGT
This sequence comes from Achromobacter sp. DMS1, assembly GCF_001270295.1. Lineage (NCBI taxonomy): Bacteria > Pseudomonadati > Pseudomonadota > Betaproteobacteria > Burkholderiales > Alcaligenaceae > Achromobacter > Achromobacter sp. DMS1. The sequence goes on from NZ_LHSJ01000023.1 coordinate 5,848, forward strand.
GGTTGGCCCGCCGTGCGGGCTGGCCACACTTCGGACGGACGAAGAAAAGCCGCGCATTCCGCCGCAGCCCGTCTTACCCCCTGCCCGCGGGCGCGAACCCGGTCAGAGCTCGGTCCACTCGCGCAGCAGGTTGTGATAGCAGTTGGTGAGCGTGAGGGTCTGCTCGGTTTCGCCCAGCTGGTTGCGCAGCGACTGGATGGTCTGGTCCAGCTCGAACAACATCTGGCGGCGGCCATGCTCGCGCACCATGCTCTGGATCCAGAAAAAAGAGGCGATGCGCGCGCCGCGCGTCACCGGCGTAACGCAGTGCAGGCTGTTGGCCGGATAGAGCACCATGTCGCCCGCCGGCAACTTGACCAGGTGTTCGCCGTAGGTGTCCCGGACCACCAGTTCGCCCCCGTCGTAATCGTCCGGTTCGCACAGGAACAGCGTGGCCGAAAGATCTGTGCGCAGCCAGCCCGGCGAGGCAGGATGGCTGCGCACCGCGCCGTCCACATGAAAACCGTAGGTTTCCGACGATTCGTAGCGGTTGAACAGCGGCGGCACGGTGCGCAGCGGCAGCGCGGCCGCGAAATAGGTAGGGTTGCGCGCCAGCGCGCGCAGCACCATCTCGCCGAGCTCGCGGGCCTGCGCGGACGTCTCGTCCACCTGCCGGTTGCGCTTCACCGCCGCGCCCTGGGTGCCGACGGTGGCGCGCCCGTCCACCCACGGCGCGGCATCGAGCCGCCGCCGCATTTCCTGCACTTCGTCCCGGGACAGAACCTCGGGAATATGTAGCATCATGGGACACCTGCCGAAAAGACGAGCCGCCGATGAAAGCGCCGGCATGGCATGCCTGGCGTCCCATCGGCGGGCCTCGACGAACGCGCGGGGCGCTCAGAAGTGAATGTTGGCCGTCAGCAGCACGGTGCGGGGCGCACCGGGGAAGTAACGGTAGCCGCTCTTGTTGATCGCGGCGACGTAATCCTTGTTGAACAGATTGTAGACGTTGAACTGCAGGTCGAAGTTCTTGTTCACGGTGTAGCCGGCCATGGCGTCGAACACCCAATACGAGCGCACGTAGTTCGGCGTGCCCACCGCGCCATCGGTGCCGCGATGCAGCGTGCCCACGTACCGCGCGCCGCCGCCCAGGCGGAAGCCGTTGGGCAGCTGGTAGGTCGTCCACATCGAGAACGCATGGCGCGGCGTGTAGGTCAGGTTGTTCGAGCCGTCGTTGGCGACATTGGAACCCTCTTCCACGGTCGCGTGCTGGATGGTGTAGCCCGCGCTGGCCGACCAGTTGTCGGTGATCTGGCCGCTGGCGCTCAGTTCCAGGCCCTGCACGCGCTTCTTGCCGGTCTGGCTGTAGGTGCCGTCGGACTCGGCCTGCACCTCATTGGTGACTTCCGTGCGGAACAGCGCGGCGCCCACCAGCAGCTGGCGGTCGAACAGCTCCCACTTGGTGCCCAGCTCGGCCGTCTTGGCCTTCTGCGGCGCGAAGTCCACGCGGTTCGCGCTGTTGCCGGACGTGGCCAGCTGGAAGTTGGAGCCGCCCGGAGGCTGCTGCGACACGGCGTAGTTGACGTACACGTTGCCGTTGGGCGCCACGCGGTACAGCGTGCCCAGTTTCCAGTCCACCAGGTTTCCGGAAATACGCTCGTCCACCGTGGTGATGGGCGTGCCGGTCGGCGCGCCGTTGCACGGCACCGGGTTGCGGCCCGTGCCGCCGCAGGCGGTGGCGCTGTTATAGCTGGTGCGGTAGTGGTCGTAGCGGATGCCGCCGTTCACCTGCCACTTGTCCGTCACATCGATCGTGTCGAACGCGTAGACGGCGAACGTATCGGTCTTGCCATACGAATTAGCGCCGTTGTCCTCGATGCTGCCCACGCTGATGCTGTTGTCCGGGTCGTAGATGCTGACCGGCGGCATCGACGGCGAAGTCTGGCCATAGCTCTTCTGCGTTTCGCGCGTGAACTCGAAGCCCGCGCTCAGATCGTGCTTGAGCGAACCCGTGCTGAACTTGCTGGTGAGGTTGGTCTGGTTGGTGAAGATGCGATTGCTGATGTTCTTCAGGTTGGGCGTGCGCGTCATGAGCCAGGTCGACGGATCGGACGGATCGCCGATCGTCAGGTTGCTGGCGCCCGCCATGAACGAGGTCAGCAGGTAATCCTGCTTGGTGCGCGACCAGCGCGTCACGTTGCGCAGGGTCGTGTTCGCGTTGAAATCGTGTTCCAGGCGCAGCGTCGCCATGTCGGTGGTCGAATAATCGTGGTCCGACTGCGTGCCGTAGAAATTGTTGGTGTCAACCTTGTCCGCGTCGGCCATGTAGCCGTAGGCGGCGCCCGGCGGCTGGTAGCCCGGCAGGCCGATCGTCACCACGCCGCCGTCGGGCACGTTGTTCTGCTTGACGTGCAGGAAGTCGATGTACGCGCGGTTCGGAGTGCCCAGACCGAAGGCCAGCGACGGCGCCACGCCCCAGCGGTTGTTTTCCACCTGATCGCGGCCGGCGGCGTCCGACTTCAGGCCCATCATGTTCAGGCGGAACGCCGAAGTCTCGCCCAGGGTCTGGTTCCAGTCGAGCGTGGAGCGCTTGTAGCGCGCGCTGCCGATGCCGACGCTGGCGTCGAAACTATCCTCCAGCTTGGGCTGCTTGGTCACCAGGTTGATGGAGCCGCTGGGCGCGCTGCGTCCGTAATCCGAACCCGACGGCCCCTTGATGACTTCGACCTGCCCGATGTTGAACATGTCGCGGTGCACGGTGGAAGTGTCGCGGATGCCGTCCACGTAGATGCTGTTCGAGGTGTCGAAGCCGCGCATGTAGATGGCGTCGCCCGTGGACGTGTTGCCGTTCTCGCCGGCGTAGAACGTGCCCGCGCCCGCCACGTTGCGCAGCGCGTCGGTCAGCGTCGTGGCCTGCTGGTCTTTCATGAGCTGCTCGGTCACCACCTGCACGGTCTGCGTGGTGTCCACCAGCGGCTGCGTGAACTTGGGCGATCCGAGATGGTTGGCCTTGTACGGATTGGCGTCGTCGCCGATGACCTTTACCGGCGACAGCGTGCTCACGTCGCCGGGAGCCGTCTGGGCGACGGCAGCCGTGGGCTGGCCCAGGATGAGCGTGGCCAACACGGAGGCGGCGGCGCCGCCCGCAAGGCTGCCAGCGCCGGCCGGGCGTACCGGTGCGCATTTTCGGTTTTTGATGTATTGCATCTTGGCAATGAGTCTTATAAGCGTTGATAAATGGAAGGCGGCTTCTGCTTGCTGACTGGCTTCCCCCACACCCTGTTTCCAGGTGCGGATGAGATCATAAATAAGAATTATTTACGCAAATCTGAACGCAATCTGAATATGTTGTTTTTTGGCGGCTTGACGGGCAATTCCGCCCGCTGTCCACGGCGGCCGGGCATCCTCACAACCTGACTATTTCCTGAATTTTTAGCCTGAAGGCGGCCCGTCCTGCCGAAACGCCGCCTGTCACGCTAGCAGTGGAACGATCTCGAAAGCCTGTTCTCATACTTTGGCAGCCATCCATCCGTATCGGCATTCCGGGCTACGTAAAAATAAAAAAAGCCCCTTTGCGGGGCTTTCGGAATGCGGCGCCGTCGTTCAGATCCGGGGCCTGGGATGGCGTTTGAACAGATATCGGTACACGAAGCCGGGATACGCCAGCACCAGGTACAGGCTCAGCGTGATGGCGTAAAACTCCCAGGTCTGGGAAAAACGGTTGCCGAGCGCCGATTCAAAGGCAAAACCCAGCGCGCCGACGATGAGGTAGAACACCAGGACTTCGACCAGCCGCAGCCAGAACGGCTTGGCGGCGGGCTGCCCTGCCCGCTTCCACGGCAGCACCGCGAAAACGCGTTCCGTGAGGAACGGCAGGTTCGCGCTGACCAGGGCCAGCGCGATGAGCAGCCACACCGCCAGGGTCTGGTTCATGCCCCGCTCAGAATTTCAGCGAATTCTGGATCACCTGCTCGCACACGGCCATCAGGCCGCCGGGCACGATGCCCAGGATGAGGATCAGGGCGCCGTTGATCGACAGCACGCCGCGCTGGCCGCAGGTGGCCGCGACGGGGGCGGCGTCGGCCGCCGGCTCGTCGAAGTACACCGTCTTCACCACGCGCAGGTAGTAGAACGCGCCGATCAGCGAGAACACCACCGCGATCACGGCCAGCGTGACGTGGCCGGCGTTGACCAGGGCCTGCAGCACGGCCAGCTTGGCGTAGAAGCCGACCAGCGGCGGAATGCCCGCCAGCGAGAACATCAGCAGCAGCACGATGGCGGCGTGCCATGGGCTGCGGCGGTTCAGGCCCTTGAGATCGTCGATCTGTTCGCACTCGAAGCCCTGGCGCGAAAGCAGCAGCACGATGCCGAAGCTGCCCAGGGTGGTGAGCACGTAGGTGATCATGTAGAACAGCGAGGCGCCGTACGCCGCGGCGGCGGCGTCGGGTTTGCCCGCCACGGAGCCCGACATCAGGCCCAGGAGCACGAAGCCCATGTGCGAGATGGTCGAATAGGCCAGCATGCGCTTGAAGTTCGATTGCGCGATGGCGGTCAGGTTGCCGATGGCCAGCGACAGCACCGCCAGGATCATCAGCATGGGCTGCCAGTCGCCGGCCAGGCCGTGCAGGCCATCGACCAGCAGGCGCAGCGTGATGGCGAAGGCCGCCAGCTTGGGCGCGGCGCCCAGGATGAGCGTGACGGCGGTGGGAGAACCCTGATAGACGTCGGGCACCCACATGTGGAAGGGCACGGCGCCCAGCTTGAAGGCCAGGCCGGCAACCAGGAACACCACGCCGAACACCAGCGCCAGCTGCTGCGCCTTGCCTTCGGCGATGACGCGGGCCACTTCAGCCAGGTCGAGGTGGCCGGTGGCGCCGTACACCATCGACATGCCATAGAGCAGGAAACCCGAAGCCAGCGCGCCCAGCACGAAGTACTTCATGGCGGCCTCGGTGGCCACCACGTTGTCGCGGCGCAGCGCGATGAGCGCGTACAGCGCCAGCGACATCAGCTCCAGGCCGAGGTAGATGGAAATCAGGTTGCCGGCCGAGATCATGACCATCTGGCCCAGCAGCGCGAGCAGGGTCAGCACGTACAGTTCGCCGCCGCGCATCATGTCGCGGACCTGCGCATAGACGCGGCCGTAGATCAGCGTGACCGCCACGGCGATGTAGGACGAGATCTTGAGCAGGTGCGACAGGCCGTCGGCGACGTACAGGCCGTTGAAGGTCTTGCCCGCCACGCCCGAGCTCCATTGCACGGCCGACACCACAGTGAGCACGACCAGCGACAGGATCGTGAGCCAGAACGTGGGCTTGCGCTCCGGATGGGTGCTGACCGCGTCGACGAGCAGGATAGCCAGGCCGAAAACCAGCGCGAGGATTTCCGGTGCCGCCAGAGCGAAATCGATTTGGGATTGCATCATTGTCTTGTCTTACAGTTTCGAGACGGCAACGTGTTGCAGCAGGGCCTCGACCGACACGTGCATCACGTCGGTAAAGGGCTTGGGATAGATCCCCATGTACAGCACGGCGATCGCCATCACGCCAAGAATCAGGAACTCGCGGCGGTTGATGTCCAGCAGGTCGCGCACGTGCTCGTTGGCCACGTCGCCCAGCACCACGCGCTTCACCATCCAGAGCGAATACGATGCGCCCAGGATCAGGGCGGTGGCCGCCAGCAGGCCGATCCAGAAGTTGTGCTCGACCGCGCCCATGATGACCATGAACTCGCCCACGAAGCCGCTGGTGGCCGGCAGGCCGCTGTTGGCCATCGAGAACAGGATGAAGAAGGTGGCGAAGCGCGGCATCGTGTTGACCACGCCGCCGTAGTCGGCGATGAGGCGCGAGTGCATGCGGTCATAGAGCACGCCGATGCACATGAACATGGCGCCCGACACGAAGCCGTGGGAAATCATCTGCACGATCGCGCCTTCGACGCCGGCCGTGTTGAAGATGAAGAAGCCCAGGGTCACGAAGCCCATGTGCGCCACCGACGAATAGGCCACAAGCTTCTTCATGTCGTCCTGCACGATGGCGACCAGGCCGATGTAGATCACGGCGATCAGCGACAGCGTGATCATCAGGCCGGCCAGGCTGTGCGAGGCGTCGGGCGTGATCGGCAGCGAGAAGCGCAGGAAACCGTAGGCGCCCAGCTTCAGCATGATCGCGGCCAGCACGATGGAGCCGCCCGTGGGCGCCTCGACGTGCGCGTCCGGAAGCCAGGTATGCACCGGCCACATCGGCACCTTCACGGCGAAGGCCGCCAGCAGCGCCACGAAGATAAGGATCTGCGGCGTGTAGCCCAGCTTGGTCTGCTGCCAGGTCAGGATGTCGAACGAACCGCCCGACACGTTCCACAGGTAGATGAACGCCACCAGCGTGAGCAGCGAGCCCATCAGCGTGTACAGGAAGAACTTGAACGCCGCATACACGCGGTTCGGGCCGCCCCACACCCCGATGATGATGTACATCGGGATCAGCGTGGCTTCGAAGAACACGTAGAACAGCATGCCGTCCAGCGCGGCGAACACGCCCACCATCAGTCCCGACAGGATCAGGAAGGCGGCCATGTACTGCGCCACGCGGCTGGTGATGACTTCCCAGCCGGCCAGCACCACGATGATGGTGATGAACGCGGTCAGGAGCACGAACCACAGCGAAATGCCGTCCACGCCCAGGTGGTAGTTGACGTTGAAGGATTCGATCCAGGACGTCTTTTCCACGAACTGCATGGCGGCCGTGGAGGGGTCGAATTCCGTGTAGACCGGAATGGTGACCAGGAAGCCCGCGATCGAGCCGATCAGCGACAGGCCGCGCGTGAGGCCGGGACGGTCGTCGCGGCCCACCGCCAGCACCAGCAGGCCGAATACGATCGGAACAAAGATCGCAAGCGTAAGCCAGGGGAAAGTGTTGGATGCCATCTCGCTTGCCATCATTGGGGAATCAGCACAAAGAAAGTCACCAGCGCCATGATGCCGACGATCATCGCGAACGCGTAGTGATAGATGAAGCCGGACTGCAGGTGGCGGCTGATCGCGGCCACCCAGCCCACCACGCGGGCGCTGCCGTTGATCAGCAGGCCGTCGATGATGCCGCGGTCGCCCGTCTGCCACAGGCCGCGGCCCAGGCAGCGCGCGCCGCGCGCGATGATCTGCTCATTGATCCAGTCGACGTAGTACTTGTTCTCGAGCAGCTTGTTCAGCCCGGACAGGCTGGACTTGATCGCGGCCGGGACCTTGGGATTGATGAGGTAGCAGTACCAGGCGATGACCGCGCCGGCCACCACCAGCCAGAACGGCAGCGTCTGGAAGGCGTGCATGCCGAAGGCGACCCAGCCGTGCCATTCCTCGTGCAGCTCGTGCATGGCCGGATGCTGCGGCAGCACGGCGATGACGCCGTCGAAGAACTTGCCGAACAGCATGGGATCCACCACCCAGGCGCCGATGACGACCGAGGGAATGGCCAGCAGCACCAGCGGCACCGTCACCACCCAGGGCGACTCGTGCGGCGCGCCGCCGTGCTGCCCATGGCCGTCCGGCTCCTCGTCGACGTCGGCGGCGTGATGATGCTCATGGGCGTGGCCGCTGGCGTCGAAGCGTTCCTTGCCATGGAAGACCAGGAAGTACAGGCGGAACGAATACAGCGAGGTCACGAACACGCCGATCAGCGTGGCGTAGTAGGCGAAGCTGGCGCCCCAGACGTGGGCGGCGCCGGCGGCCTCGATGATGTGTTCCTTCGAGTAGAAGCCCGAGAAGAACGGCGTGCCGACCAGGGCCAGCGTGCCCAGCAGGAAGGTGATCCAGGTGATGGGCATGTACTTGCGCAGGCCGCCCATGTTGCGGATGTCCTGGTCGTGGTGCATGCCGATGATGACCGAGCCCGCGCCCAGGAACAGCAGCGCCTTGAAGAAGGCATGGGTCATCAGGTGGAAGATCGCCACCGAGTAGGCCGAGGCGCCCAGCGCGACGGTCATGTAGCCCAGCTGCGACAGCGTGGAATACGCCACCACGCGCTTGATGTCGTTCTGGATGATGCCCAGGATGCCCAGGAACAGCGCGCCGATCGCGCCGATCACGATGATGAAGGACAGCGCCGTGTCCGACAGCTCGAAGAGCGGCGAGAAGCGCGCGACCATGAAGATGCCGGCCGTCACCATGGTGGCGGCGTGGATCAGCGCGGAGATCGGGGTCGGGCCTTCCATGGAATCGGGCAGCCAGGCATGCAGCGGCACCTGGGCCGATTTGCCCATGGCGCCGATGAAGAGGCAGATGCAGGCCACGGTCAGCAGCATCCAGTCAGAGCCGGGCAGCGTCAGCTTGGCCAGCTTGTCGGCCTGGGAGAACACGTCGCCGTAGTGCATCGAACCGGCGTAGGCGAACAGCAGGCCGATGCCCAGCACGAAGCCGAAGTCGCCCACGCGGTTGATCAGGAACGCCTTCATGTTGGCGAAGATCGCCGTGGGACGGGTGTACCAGAAGCCGATCAGCAGGTACGACACCAGGCCCACCGCTTCCCAGCCGAAGAACAGCTGCACCATGTTGTTCGACATCACCAGCATCAGCATGGAGAACGTGAACAGCGAGATGTAGGCGAAGAAGCGCTGGTAGCCGGGATCGTCGGCCATGTAGCCGATGGTGTAGATGTGCACCATCAGCGACACCGAAGTCACCACGACCATCATCATGGCCGACAGCGGATCGATCAGGAAGCCGATTTCCAGCTTGGTCTGGCCGATCAGGCTCCAGGTGTAGACCGCGCCGTCGAAGCGCAGGCCGTTGAGCACGTCGCCCAGCACCACCACCGAACCGATGGTGGAGATGAGCACGCCCAGGATGGTGATCAGGTGGGCGCCGCGGCGGCCGATCGGACGGCCCAGGAATCCGGTGCCGAAGAGGCCCGCGAGGATTGCCCCGGCCAGCGGCGCCAGCGCGATGAGCAGGTAGAGATTGGGTGAGCTAGACATTTTCTTCCAATACCCCGTCAGCCCTTCAGGCGATCGAGTTCGTCAACGTTGATCGTGTTCAGGTTGCGGAACAGCAGCACCAGGATGGCCAGGCCGATCGCCGCCTCGGCGGCGGCCACGGTCAGGATGAAGAACACGAACACCTGGCCGGCGGTGTCGCCGAACCAGCTGGAAAACGCCACGAAGTTCATGTTGACGGCCAGGAGCACGAGCTCGATGGACATCAGCAGGATGATCAGGTTGCGGCGGTTCAGGAAGATGCCGAAGATGCCGATGGCGAACAGGATCGCCCCCAGGATCAGGTAGTGGGCCAGCGTCAGCGTCATTGTTTTTCTCCTTCGGGCGCGGCAGCAGCGGTGGCGGCGCCGTTCCGGGCCTGGGCGCGCTCGCTCTGGGCGGGCATGCTCACCATGCGGAAACGGTCTTTGGCGCGGACGCGGACGGCGGCCACGGGGTCGTTGTATTTGGCGTCGCGGCGGCGGCGCAGCGTCAGGGCGATGGCGGCCACCATGCCCACCAGCAGCAGGGCGGCGCCGACTTCAACGGCGTACACGTACTGGGTGTACATGGCCTCGCCCAGCGCGCGGGCGTTGTTGTAGTCGCCGGCCACGGGCGCCTGCGGACCCGCGCCATACCAGGTGCTGCCCAGCACGAAGGCCATTTCCACCACCATGACGAGGCCGATGACCAGGCCCAGCGGCAGATAGGTCTTCATGCCATGGCGCAGGGTATCCATGCGGATGTCCAGCATCATGACCACGAAGAGGAAGAGCACCATCACGGCGCCCACGTAGACCAGCACCAGCAGCAGCGCGAGGAATTCCGCGCCCAGCAGCATCCAGATCATGGCGGCGTTGGCGAAGGCCAGGATGAGATGCAGCACCGCGGTGACCGGGCTGCGCGCGGTAATCACGCGGAAGGCCGCGATGACCAGCACGGCAGCCAGTATGTAGAACAGTACAGTGGTAAAAGTCATGGATCGGACCCTGGGCGTCAACGGTAGGGAGCGTCTTCGGCCCGGCGGCGGGCGATTTCGGCTTCGTAGCGGTCGCCCACGGCGAGCAGCATGTCTTTGGTGAAATACAGGTCGCCGCGCTTTTCGCCGTGGTATTCGTGGATATGGGTTTCCACGATGGAGTCCACGGGGCAGCTTTCCTCACAGAAGCCGCAGAAAATGCACTTGGTGAGGTCGATGTCGTAGCGCGTGGTGCGGCGGGTGCCGTCTTCGCGCTGGTCCGACTCGATGGTGATCGCCAGCGCCGGGCACACGGCCTCGCACAGCTTGCACGCGATGCAGCGCTCTTCCCCGTTGGGGTAGCGGCGCAGCGCGTGCAGGCCGCGGAACCGCGGCGACGCGGGCGTCTTTTCCTGCGGGTAGCGCAAGGTGACCTTGCGCTTGAAGAAATACTTGCCCGTCAGGCGCATGCCCTTGAGCAACTCGGTCAGCATCAGGCTGCCGAAGAAATCCTTGATCGCTTCCATATCCTGCCTCTGCCTGGCGGCTTAGCGCCAAATATTCCAGGGCGTCTGCATCCAGATCGCCACGATAACCAGCCACACGCCGGTCAGCGGGATGAAGATCTTCCAACCCAAGCGCATGATCTGGTCGTAGCGGTAGCGCGGGAACGACGCACGGAACCACACGAACAACGAGACCACGCAGAACGTCTTGAGACCCAGCCAGAGCCAACCCGGGATCCAGGTCAGCGGGGCGATGTCGAGCGGAGGCATCCAGCCGCCCAGGAACATGATCGAGGCCATGCACGAGAGCAGGATCATGTTGGCGTACTCGCCCAGGAAGAACAGGGCGAAGGCCATGCCCGAGTACTCGACCATGTGGCCGGCCACGATTTCCGATTCGCCTTCCACCACGTCGAACGGGTGGCGGTTGGTTTCGGCCACGGCCGAGATCACGTAGATGACGAAGAGCGGCAGCAGCGGCAGCCAGTTCCAGGAAAGGAACGAAATGCCCTTGTCGGCGAACCAGCCGCGGCTCTGGCCGAGCACGATCTCGCTCATGTTGAGGCTGCCCGACACCAGCAGCACCGTCACCAGCACGAAGCCGATGGCCAGTTCGTACGACACCATCTGCGCCGAGGCGCGCAGCGCGCCCAGGAAGGCGTACTTGGAGTTCGAGGCCCAGCCGGCCACGATGACGCCGTAGACGCCGATGGAGGTGATGGCCATGACGTACAAGAGGCCCGCGTTGACGTTGGCCAGCACGATTTCGGGACCGAACGGCACCACGGCCCAGGCGGCCAGCGCCGGCATCAGCGTGACCACCGGCGCCACGACGAACAGCACCTTGTTGGCCTCGCTGGGAACCACGACTTCCTTGGTCAGCAGCTTGAACACGTCGGCGAACGGCTGCAGCAGCCCGCGGAAACCCACGCGGTTCGGACCCATGCGCACGTGCATGAAACCGATCATCTTGCGTTCCCAGTACGTCAGGTAGGCCACGCACAGGATGATGGGCACGGCAATGACGACAATCTTGATGATGGTCCAGAGAACCATCCAGACGGTCGGGCCCAGCAAGGCCTGACCGTGGCTCTCCAAAACATTAAGCCATTCCATCAGGCACGCTCCACGCTGAGTTGACCGAATGCGCCACCCAGGGCCACGGTGTTTTCAAAGGCGGCGGAGATGCGCACGGCGCGGTCGGCCACGGCATCGTCCTGCACGGTTTCGAGTTCGACGGCGCCCTGCGCGCCCGCGACGCGCACCTTGACGCCGGCCGTCAGGCCCAGCGTGGCGAGCGTGCGGCCGTTCATGCGGGCCGTCGGCGGCTTGGAAGCCGTCGTCGCCTGCAGCGGCTCCGAGCGGCGCACCATGGCATCGCTGCGGTAGATGGGCACGTCGGCCACGCGCTCCAGGCCGGAGACGGTCTGCCCCAGGCCCAGCGGCGCCTTGATCTCGTTGGAGAGACGGCTTTCGACGCCGCCGGCCAGCACCGCGTCGCGCACGGACTCGGAAGTCTCGTCGTCGAAGCCGGCCAGGTGCAGCACGTTGCCCAGCACGCGCAGCACCTTCCAGGCCGGACGGGTCTGGCCGTAGGGCGCCACCGTGCCCTTGAAGCTCTGAGGCAGGCCCTGCGCGTTGACGAAGGTGCCGGAGGTTTCGGTGAACGGGGACACCGGCAGCATCACGTCCGCCCATTCGGCCGCGGCCGAACGGTAGGGCGTGAGCGCCACGGCGAATTGCGCGCCGCGCAACGCGGCCAGCGCCTGCTGGCCGTTGTCGGCGTCGAGCAGCGGCTCGGCGTGCAGCACGACGTAGGCCTTGAGCGGCTCGGCCAGCATGGCGGCGGCGGTCTTGCCGCCCTTGCCCGGCACGGCGCCGGCCAGGTAGCCGCCCACCGTGTTGCCGCCCGCGGTCAGGAAGCCGAATTTGCCGCCCGCCAGGCCAGCCACGCAACGGCCGTTGGCGGCCAGCGTGGACGCCTGCGGCGAGGCCACGGCCATGTTGCCCATGAGCACGGCGGTGTTCGTGCCCGAGGCCAGGCTGGCCGCGATGATCTTGGCGTTCTCGCCCGGCGTGACCGAGGCGAACTCGGCCGGCACGGCCTGTTCCTTGGCCTGGGCCAGGGCCACGGCCACTTCGGCCAGGGCGCGCGGCAGCTCGGACGGCGCCACGGTGATGCGGCCGGCGACCGGCAGCAGCGGATCGTCGGCGGCGCTGTCCACCATGAGCACCTGCGTGCCGCGCTTGGCGGCCTGACGCAGGCGCTGGGCCATCAGGGGGTGATCCTTGCGCAGGAACGAACCCACGATGAGCACGCGGTCGAGGTTGCCGAGCTCGGCGATGGGCATGCCCAGCCACGGCGCGCCGGCCAGCGCGGCGTCGAAACCGGGGTCGGTCTGGCGCAGGCGGAAATCGATGTTCTCGGAACCCAGCGCGCGGACCAGGCGGCCCAGCAGCGCGTATTCCTCGGTGGTGGCGTACTCGGAAGCCAGGGCGCCGATCTGGCCGGCGCCGAAGCTGTCGCGCACGCGGGACAGGCCCTGCGCCACGGCCTGCAGCGCGTCGGCCCAGGAGGCTTCCTGCCACTGTCCGTCGGCGCCCTTGATCATCGGGGCGGACAGGCGGTCTTCGCTGTTCAGGCCTTCATAGGAGAAGCGGTCGCGGTCGCTGATCCAGCATTCGTTGATGGCTTCGTCTTCGAACGGCACCACGCGCATGACGCGGTCGCCCTTGACCTGGACGATGAGGTTCGCGCCCAGGCTGTCGTGCGGGCTGACCGAGCGGCGGCGCGCCAGCTCCCAGGTGCGGGCGCTGTAGCGGAACGGCTTGGAGGTCAGCGCGCCCACCGGACAGATGTCGATCATGTTGCCCGAGAGCTCGGACTCGATGGAGCGGCCCACGAAGGACGTGATCTCGGAGTGCTCGCCCCGGTTCAGCATGCCCAGTTCCATGATGCCGCCGATTTCCTGGCCGAAGCGCACGCAGCGGGTGCAGTGGATGCAGCGGCTCATTTCCTCGGCCGATACCAGCGGGCCCAGGTCCTTGTGGAACACCACGCGCTTCTCTTCCGTGTAGCGCGAAGAGGAGCCGCCATAGCCCACGGCCAGATCCTGCAGCTGGCACTCGCCGCCCTGATCGCAGATCGGGCAGTCGAGGGGGTGATTGATCAGCAGGAATTCCATCACCGACTTCTGGGCGGCGCGCGCCTTCTCGGAGCAGGTGTGGACGACCATGCCGTTGGTTACGGGCGTGGCGCAGGCGGGCAGCGCCTTGGGCGCCTTTTCCACTTCAACCAGGCACATGCGGCAGTTGGCCGCGATGGACAGTTTCTTGTGGTAGCAGAAATGCGGCACGTAAAGCCCGATCTTCTGGGCCGCATGCATGACCATGCTGCCTTCGGGCACTTCGACCTTGTTGCCGTCGACGGTTAGTTCAACCATTGCTGTTCCTGAGACCTACAGATATTGCGGAACCACACACGACTTGTGTTCGATGTGGTGCGCGAATTCGTCGCGATAGTGCTTGATAAAACCGCGGACGGGCATGGCGGCGGCATCGCCGAGGGCGCAGATGGTGCGGCCCATGATGTTGCTGGCGACGTTGTCCAGCAGGTCCAGGTCCTCGGGACGGCCCTGGCCGTGCTCGATGCGATGGACCATGCGGTACAGCCAGCCCGTGCCTTCGCGGCACGGCGTGCACTGGCCGCAGCTTTCCTCGAAATAGAAGTACGACAGGCGCAGCAGCGACTTCACCATGCAGCGCGTCTCGTCCATGACGATGACGGCGCCCGAACCCAGCATCGACCCCGCCTTGGCGATGGAGTCGTAGTCCATGGTGCAGTCCATCATGATGTCGGCTGGCAGCACCGGGGCGCTCGAACCGCCGGGGATCACGGCCTTGAGCTTGCGCCCGCCGCGCATGCCGCCCGCCAGCTCCAGCAGCTTGGAGAACGGCGTGCCCATCGGGATTTCGTAGTTGCCCGGGCGCTCGACGTCGCCCGACACGGAGAACAGCTTGGTGCCGCCGTTGTTGGGCTTGCCGACCTCGAGGTAGGCCTGGCCGCCGTTGCGGATGATCCAGGGCACCGCCGCGAAAGTCTCGGTGTTGTTGATGGTGGTGGGCTTGCCGTACAGGCCGAAGCTCGCCGGGAACGGCGGCTTGAAGCGCGGCTGGCCCTTCTTGCCTTCCAGCGATTCGAGCAGCGCGGTTTCCTCGCCGCAGATGTAGGCGCCGTAGCCGTGGAAGGCATGGAGCTGGAAGCTGAAGTCCGAGCCGAACAGCTTGTCGCCCAGGAAGCCCGCGACGCGCGCTTCCTCGAGCGCTTCCTCGAAGCGCTCATACACTTCGAAGATCTCGCCGTGGATGTAGTTGTAGCCGACGCTGATGCCCATGGCGTAGGCGGCGATGGCCATGCCCTCGATCACGATGTGCGGGTTGAAGCGCAGGATGTCGCGATCCTTGAAGGTGCCGGGCTCGCCCTCGTCGGAGTTGCACACCAGGTATTTCTGGCCGGGGAACGCGCGCGGCATGAAGCTCCACTTCAGGCCGGTGGGAAAGCCCGCGCCGCCGCGGCCGCGCAGGCCGGAAGCCTTGACCTCGGCGATCACGTCCTCGGGCTTCATGCCCGTGGTGAGGATCTTCTTCAGGGCCTCGTAGCCGCCGCGCTTGACGTAGTCGGCCAGGCGCCAGTTGCTGCCGTCCACGCCCGCCATGATCTGCGGCGAGATGTGGCGGCCATGCAGGCACATGGAGTTGGACAGGTCGTTCAGGGGGTTGGGATCCAGCCCCTGCGAAAGCTGCTTGTAGATATCGGGCGCGTTCATGCCGACTCTCCTTGCGCCTTGAGGGTCGCGACCAGCGCGTCGAGCTTCTCTTCCGTCATGCGCACGCACATATGCTTGTTGTTCACGATGACCACCGGCGCATCGCCGCAGGCGCCCATGCACTCGCCCTCGATCAGCGTGAACTGGCCGTCGGCCGTGGTTTCACGGTAGTCGACGCCCAGCTTGCGCTTGAGGTAGTCGCCGGCACGTTCGCCGTCGCGCAAGGCACAGGGCAGGTTGGTGCAGACGGCGATCTTGTTCTTGCCGACGGGCTTGACGTCGAACATGTTGTAGAACGTGGCGACTTCCTGCACCGCGATGGGCGGAACGCCGATGTAGTTGGCCACGTCTTCGATGATGTCGGTGGCCAGCCAGCCCTTTTCTTCTTGGGCGATGGCCAGCGCGGCCATGATGGCGGACTGCCGCTGGTCGGCCGGGAACTTCGCGAGTTCCCGGTCGATTTTCTGGTAGGCCTGTTCGGAAAGCAGCATAGTTTGAATCCGGGTTATGCGGGCGTGCTCGTGACTGTGCGTGCGGATCAGCGGTCGATCTCGCCGAAAACGATGTCCTGCGTGCCGATGATGGTCACGGCGTCGGCGATCATGTGACCGCGCGACATTTCGTCCAGCGATTGCAGATGCGCGAAACCGGGTGCGCGGATCTTCAGGCGGTACGGCTTGTTGGCGCCGTCGGACACCAGGTAGATGCCGAATTCGCCCTTGGGATGCTCCACCGACGCGTACGCTTCGCCGGGCGGCACGTGGAAACCTTCGGTGAAGAGCTTGAAGTGATGGATCAGCTCTTCCATGTTGGTCTTCATGGCGGTGCGCTTGGGCGGGGCCACCTTGTGGTTTTCGATCATGACCGGGCCCGGGTTGTTGCGCAGCCATTCCACGCACTGGCGGATGATGCGGTTGCTCTGGCGCAGCTCGTTCACGCGCACGAGGTAGCGGTCGTAGCAGTCGCCGTTCACGCCGACGGGAATGTCAAAGTCGAGCAGGTCGTAGACCTCGTAGGGCTGCGTCTTGCGCAGGTCCCAGGCCACGCCGGAGCCGCGCAGCATGGGGCCCGTGAAGCCCAGCGCCTTGGCGCGGTCGGGATCGACCACGCCGATGCCCACCAGGCGCTGCTTCCAGATGCGGTTGTCGGTGAGCAGGGTTTCGTACTCGTCGACGCAGGCCGGGAAACGGTTGGTGAAGTCTTCGATGAAGTCCAGCAGCGAGCCGGAGCGCGCGTCGTTCATGGCGCGCACTTCCTTGTCGCCGCGGTACTTGCTGGTTTCGCCATACTGGGGCATGGCGTCCGGCAGGTCGCGGTACACGCCGCCGGGACGGTAGTAGGCCGCATGCATGCGCGCGCCCGACACCGCCTCGTAGCAGTCCATGAGGTCTTCGCGCTCGCGGAAGGCGTACAGGAACACCGCCATGGCGCCCACGTCCAGGGCGTGCGAGCCCAGGGACATCAGGTGGTTCAGGATGCGGGTGATCTCGTCGAACATCACGCGGATGTACTGCGCGCGCAGCGGCGGCTCGATGCCCAGCAGCTTCTCGATGGCCATGACGTAGGCGTGCTCGTTGCACATCATGGACACGTAGTCGAGGCGGTCCATGTAGGGCAGCGCCTGGATGTAGGTCTTGTGCTCGGCCAGTTTCTCGGTGGCGCGGTGCAGCAGGCCGATGTGCGGGTCGGCGCGCTGGATGACTTCGCCGTCCAGTTCGAGCACGAGGCGCAGCACGCCGTGCGCGGCCGGGTGCTGCGGACCGAAGTTGAGCGTGTAGTTCTTGATTTCTGCCATGATTTAACGCCCCATGCCGTAGGTGTCTTCGCGGACCACGCGCGGGGTGATCTCGCGCGGATCGATGGTGACCGGCTGGTAGATGACGCGCTTCTGCTCGGGGTCGTAGCGCATTTCGACGGTGCCCGACAGCGGGAAGTCCTTGCGGAAGGGATGGCCGATGAAGCCGTAGTCGGTGAGGATGCGGCGCAGGTCGGGATGCCCCTCGAAGACGATGCCGTACAGGTCGAAGGCCTCGCGCTCGAACCAGCCCACCGAAGGCCAGCATTCGATCAGGGAAGCGACCATGGGGAATTCGTCATCCGGCGCCCAGGTGCGCACGCGCAGGCGCCAGTTGTTGGAAATGGACAGCAGGTGCACGACCACCGCGAAACGCGAACGGTGCACCTTGGCGCCCGTCTGGTCGGCGAATTCGCGCGTGCCGTTGCCCCAGGTGAGGTAGTCGACGCCGCAGAGGTCGATACAGGTTTCAAAGCGCAGCCCGGTCTCGGTGCGCAGCTTGGTGCAGACGGAGAACCACTGTTCGGCGGGCACTTCGAGCGTCAGCTCGCCCAGCGCCTCGGTCAGCGCGATGTCCGCGCCGAGGGTGGTCTGCAAATTGGTTTTCAGGGTTTCGAGCCTGGTCATCATCTTGTACGCTTAGGTGAACCGATACGCTGTCCGTCGGGACGGGCGGAGGCCGCGGGGCCTGGCGCCGCCCTGCCCCGCGGGATCAGCGGGCAATCGTGTTGGTCAGACGGATCTTGTTCTGCATCTGCAGCAATCCGTAGACCAGCGCCTCGGCCGTGGGCGGGCAGCCCGGCACGTAGACGTCTACCGGTACGATGCGATCGCAGCCGCGGACCACCGAATACGAGTAGTGGTAGTAACCGCCGCCGTTGGCACAGGAGCCCATGGAAACCACCCAGCGCGGCTCGGGCATCTGGTCGTAGACCTTGCGCAGCGCCGGCGCCATCTTGTTGCACAGCGTGCCCGCCACGATCATGAGATCGGACTGGCGCGGACTGGGACGGAAAATGATACCGAACTGGTCCAGGTCGTAGCGGGCCGCGCCCGCGTGCATCATCTCGACCGCGCAACAGGCCAGGCCGAAGGTCATCGGCCACATGGAGCCGGTCTTCGCCCAGTTCAGGAACTTGTCCGCGCTGGTGGTGATGAACCCTTGCTTGAGAATGCCGTCTATAGCCATATTCGTCTCTGATAGCGTGCGGAGGATGAGCCTGCGGGCTCACTCCCAATCCAGCGCGCCCTTTTTCCATTCGTAGATGAAGCCGACGGTAAGCACGGCGAGGAACACCATGACCGTCCAGAAACCGACGAGCCCGACCGTGCCGTGGGCGATGGCCCAGGGGAACAGGAACGCGATTTCCAAGTCGAAAAGAATGAACAGAATCGCCACCAGGTAGTAGCGCACGTCAAACTTCATGCGCGCGTCTTCGAAAGCCTCGAAGCCGCATTCATAGGGGGAAAGCTTCTCGGCGTAAGGACGCCGCGGGCCAAGCAGGGACCCAGCCGTCAGGAGCGCGAACCCGATGAGGGTGGCCACTACGATAAACAGCAGGACGGGAAAATACTGTTGCAGGTTCATTCAGGCGTCCGTCAAATGCGCAAACCTTTGGATTGTAGCATTCACGTGGTTACTTCTGGCTGAACTCTGACGCGCAAACAGCGGGTGAAAGACTGCATTCCTCAGGCGAAACAATCCGCTTTATCGGACCTCTTTCCACCCCTGCGCGCGCCGCATCCAGCCCCCATGCCCCCGCATGGGCGGACCCGCGATCCGGCTCGCGACACTTCTATTATCGCGCACCCCGGCAACGCGCTTTTCCGACGCCGGACATAATGCAAAAAGCCACCCCGGAGGGTGGCTTTCAAGCAAGCGGGGCGAAGGACCGCTTGCCCGTCTTCCGATTCAAATCCAGGCAGGGCTTGCGCCCTGCATTGGATTAGAAGCGGTGACGGATACCGACGCCGACGGCGGTCGACTTGACGTCGTCGATGAAGGCGTAGTTCTTGGCGTACGAGCCGTAGGCGTACAGGTTGGTGCGCTTGGACAGGTCGTAGGTGTAGCCCAGCGAGAAGATGTTCATCTTCTCGTCGCCGCCCGTCAGCTTATCGTTCGACGGGTCGACCATTTGCCACGAACCGAACAGGCTGGAAGCGCCGCCGATCGGGGCGGTCAGGCCGACCATGTACGAATTGGCCTTGAAGCCGTCAGCGAACACGTTGGTGGCGTCGTCAGCAAAGGTGGACAGGATCGAGCCGGAAGCGCCGTTCACGCCCGGGCCGGCGAACCAGCCGTCGGTCGTGCGAGCGTAGGCCAGGGCCAGCTTCACGACTTCGAAGTCATACGAACCGCCGATGGTGTACTGGCGCGGAGTAGCGTCGGTTTCTTCGGTGGTCAGCTTGTTCGAAGCGTTCAGTTGGTCATAGGCGAAGGCCACGTTCAGGGGGCCGTTCACATAGCGCAGACCAGCGGTGATGGCGCGGGTGTTGTCAGCGGTGCGGAAGCCGGTTTCGGTGCCGCGGTTCGAATCAGCGTTGAACGAATAGCCAACGCCCAGCTGGAAGCCGCTGAACGACGGGGTTTGGTACATCACCATGTTGTCGTAGCGCTGCGTGTTGGCGGCGCTGATGGCGGTGCCGATGTTGGCTTGGCCGAAGCCGGCGCCGAACGGATCGATCGAGCCGAAGTACTTCGAGGCGATGTTGGTTTGACGACCGAAGTCCAGTTGACCCCAGCTGTTGCTGGCCAGGCCGACGGTGGCTTGACGGCCGAACAGGCGGCCGCCTTGGGCCGACTTACCGTTGCCCGAATCGAAACCCGATTCCAGCTGGAACACGGCGCGCAGACCGTCACCCAGATCTTCCGAACCGCGCAGACCCCAGCGCGAGCCGTTCTGGACGCCGTTGATCATGCCGATGCGGCTGCCGTCGGCAGCGTCGCTGATGCCCTTGATCTTGTTGTAACCAAGGCCGGTATCGATGATGCCGTACAGCGTGACCGACGTTTCTGCCTGGGCGACACCGGCGAAACCGGCGAGCAGGGCGGCAGCGAGCAGAGTCTTTTTCATTTAAGAAATCTCCGTTGATTTGAGTGACAAGAGCAGCAATGCAGCGAACCGGCCTGCCGCCCCCCTAACTCCGCGAAGGGAAGTTGACGCTATTGCATCAAAAATCAGGGGGACTGGCTATGCCCGACGCCAGAAAAGTGCAGGTTTGCGACAGCCATGTTGGGAAGATGCAACACCTCGCACAGGCGTTTTCGATGGGCATTGGGAGTAACCCTCGAATTTTGCGCCGGCCCGTATTCATGCGATTCCCAGCCCCGACCCCAATTGTTGGAAGCGAATCGCGGCGAGGTTTGGACGTATTTTAGGGACACTTTCGGGCGGTTTGGCCATCCTTTGCCGCCGGCCGGGCGCAGCGTTTCATTGCGAGCCGGTTTCACGTATATTGATAACATCGTTATTTCAAAAGAACATCGCAATGAATCCACCTGCCAAGACTTCCAGGAGGCTGTCTCCGGAGGCGCGCGGCCAGCGGCAGGCGCAGTTGCAGGCCCTGCGCCGGCAGCTCGTGCTGGACGCGGCCCAGCGGGTGTTCGAGCGCGAGGGTCTGGAGAAGACCACGGTGCGGGCCATCGCGCACGAGGCGGGCTGCACCACGGGCGCCATTTACCCATGGTTCGAGGGCAAGGAGGCCATTTACGGCGCTCTGCTCGAAGACTCGCTCAATCGCCTGCATGGCGCGCTGGCGGCGGCGCTGGCCGCCAGCGCGCCCGCGGATGCGGCGCGCAGTGTCATTCAGGCGTTCTTCCAGTACTACGCGGCGCGCCAGGGCGAGTTCTCCCTGGGGCTCTACCTGTTCCAGGGAACCGGCCCGCGCGGGCTGGGCCGCGAGGCGGACGCGCGCCTGAACGCGCTGCTGCTGGCCTGCGTGGATGCGCTGGGCGAGGCCCTGGTCCGCACCCGGCCCGGCCTGGCCCCGGCGCGCGAAACCACGCAAATGAATGTTTTCACCTACCTGATGGGCCTGCTGCTGCTCCTGCATACCCGGCGGCTGAAATCGCTGGGCCAGCGGGCGGAGCCGCTGCTGGACCAGTATTGCCTCGCCCTGGAGCGCCCATGACGCCGACACCTGTCGCGGAGGCGGAAGCCCCGCTCATCAGCCTTGCCGATTTCCAATCCCTGCTGGCGACCCAGCATCCGTTTTCGCTCGTGCTGGGCATCGAAGTGCTGTACGTGGGCCGGGGCGCCGCCCGGGCCGTGCTGCCCGCGCGCGACACCCACCAGCGCCTGGGCGGCAT
>NZ_LHSJ01000230.1:0-12306 GCF_001270295.1 Achromobacter sp. DMS1
GGAGGGGGGTGCGTGCATGTGTGCAGGTGCGCGGAGGATTCGGGCGGCCCCTCCGGCTATGCTGGGTGGGCCCGGGGCCGGAGGCGCCGGCTTGCTGCGGGCGGAGCGAACGTACGGGATGCGATGGAGATGACTGAGATGAGCGACATGAGCTGGCTGGATTGGCCATTTTTCGAGGAGCGGCACCGGACGCTGGCGCGGGAGGTGGATGCGTGGTGCGGGACGGCGCTGGCCGGGGTGGACCATCATGACGCGGACGCGGCGTGCCGCAAGCTGGTGAAGGCCATGGGCGAGGCGGGCTGGCTGCGCTACGCGGTGGCTGGCGGGCCCGGAGGGGGCTGGGGCGGCGCGCTGCCCGAGGTGGACTCGCGTTCGGTCTGCATCCTGCGCGAAACCTTCGCGCGGCACGAGGGCCTGGCCGATTTCGCCTTTGCCATGCAGGGCCTGGGCAGCGGCGCGATTTCGCTGATGGGTTCCGATGCGTTGCGCGAGCGCTACCTGCCGCGCGTGGCGCGCGGGCAGGCCATCGCGGCGTTCGCGCTGTCCGAGCCGGAGGCGGGCTCCGACGTGGCCGCGCTGGCGTGCGAGGCGCGCCAGGACGGCGGCCACTACGTGCTCGACGGCGTCAAGACCTGGATCTCCAATGGCGGCATCGCCGATTTCTATTGCGTCTTCGCGCGCACCGGCGAGGCGCCGGGGTCGCGCGGCATCAGCGCGTTCGTGGTGGACGCGGACACGCCGGGCTTCTCCGTGAGCGAGCGCATCGATCTCATTGCCCCGCACCCGCTGGGCACGCTCTCGTTCGAGAACTGCCGCATCCCGGCCACCCAGCGCCTGGGCGAGCCCGGGCAGGGCTTCAAGCTGGCCATGATGACGCTGGACATCTTCGGCTTCGGTGGCGGCCGCCGCGCTCGGGTTCGCCAAGCGCGCGCTGGACGAAGGCCTGGCGCGCGCCCGCTCGCGCCGCATGTTCGGCCAGACGCTGGCGACCTGCAGCTGACGCAGGCCGCGCTGGGCGACATGGCCACCGCCATCGACGCTTCGGCGCTGCGCACCTACCGGGCCGCCTGGCTGCGCGACGTGCGCAAGCAGCGCACCACGCGCGAGGCGGCCATGGCCAAGATGACGGCCACCGAGTCGGCGCAGTCCGTCATCGACCGCGCGCTGCAGATGTTCGGCGGCGCGGGCGTGGTGTCGGGCATGCCGGTGGAAAAGCTCTACCGCGAGATCCGCGCGCTGCGCATCTACGAGGGCGCCACCGAGGTGCAGAAGCTGATCATCGCCCGTGAATTGCTGAAGGCATAAGAGGCAGGGGCCGCCGAGCCCCGTCCTTCAGATCTTCCAACCACCGCACAGCACAAGGGGAAAACCATGGAAGCCTCCGCTCACGTCGACACTTTCGCCCGGGACAATCTGCCGCCCGAGGAACTCTGGCCCGAGTTCCTGCTGGACGGCCCCGATGTGGCCTATCCCAAACGATTCAATTGCGCCGCCGAACTGGTGGACGCCATGGTCGAGCGGGGTTGCGGCGAGCGTCCGGCGCTGCGCTGGCGCCAGGACGGCAAGCCGGCCGTCATGACCTACCGCGAGCTGCGGGCGCTCACCAACCGCATCGCCCGCGTGCTGGCCGAAGACCTGAAGCTCGTGCCCGGCAACCGCGTGCTGCTGCGCGGCCCTAACAATCCCATGATGGCGGCCTCGTGGCTGGCTGCCATCAAGGCGGGCCTGGTTACCGTGCCCACCATGCCGCTGCTGCGCGCCAAGGAACTCAGGCAGATCATCGAGAAGGCCCGGGTGCAGGCGGTGCTGTGCGACGTGCGCCTGCGCGAGGAGGCGGAATTCTGCGCCCGGCCGGACCACGAGCATTATTGCAAGGACCTGTCCACGCTGGTGTTCTTCAACGACGCCGGCCCGGATTCGCTGGACACGCTGGCCGCGGGCAAGCCCGACGATTTCCAGGCCTGCGACACGGCGGCCGACGACGTGTGCCTGATCGCCTTCACCAGCGGCACCACGGGCTCGCCCAAGGGCTGCATGCACTTTCACCGCGACGTGCTGGCCATGTGCGACCTCTTCCCGCGCCACATCATCAAGCCGGGGCCGGACGACATTTTCTGCGGCACGCCGCCGCTGGCCTTCACCTTCGGGCTGGGCGGCCTGCTGTGTTTCCCGCTGCGCGTGGGCGCCAGCGCGGTGCTGGCCGAGAAGCTCACGCCCGAAGGGCTGCTGGAGCTGATTCAGGAATTCCGCGCCACCATCGTGTTCACCGCGCCGACCTTCTACCGCCAGATGGCGGCGCGGGCCCCGGAATTCGACCTGTCTTCGCTCAAGAAGAGCGTGTCGGCGGGCGAGGCGCTGCCCGACGCCACGCGTCAGCTCTGGAAGCAGGCCACGGGCATCGAGATGATCGACGGCATCGGCGGCACCGAGATGATCCACGTCTTCGTCTCCAGTCCGCCCGGGGAAGTGCGCCGCGGGGCCATCGGCAAGGTGGTGCCGGGCTATGTCGCGCAGGTGGTGGACGACGAGATGCGCCCCGTGCCCAACGGCGCGCCGGGCCGCCTGGCCATCAAGGGCCCCACCGGCTGCCGCTACCTGGCCGACGAGCGGCAGCGCCGCTTCGTGCAGCAGGGCTGGAACCTGCCGGGCGACACCTTTGTGCGCGACGACGACGGCTATTTCTTCTATCAGGCGCGCAACGACGACATGATCATCTCGGCGGGCTACAACATCGCCGGCCCCGAGGTCGAGGACGCGCTGCTGCGCCATGAGGCCGTGGCCGAATGCGGCGTGGTGGGCGCGCCCGACGAAGAGCGCGGCCAGATCGTCAAGGCGTTTGTCGTGCTCAAGCCCGGTTTCGCGCCCGACGACGCGATGGCGGCGGCCCTGCAGGCTTTCGTGAAGGCCGCTATCGCGCCGTACAAGTACCCGCGCGCCATCCAGTTCGTGAGCGCGCTGCCGCGCACCGAAACCGGCAAGCTGCAGCGTTTCGCGCTGCGCAACATGGCTTAGCGGACGCGGGGAGGAGACGAGATGGCAGCGCCGTTCGTGAGCGAGGTGGAAGTCCGTTTCCGGCATTGCGACCCGGCCGGCATCGTGTTCTACCCGCGTTACTTCGAGATGATCAACGACTTCGTCGAGGAATGGTTCGACAAGGGCATGGGACTGCCTTTCCATGCGCTGCACGTCGAGCGCCACATCGGTACGCCCATGGCCTCGGTGCAGTGCGATTTCACCGCGCCCAGCCGCTGGCACGAGCGGCTGCGCCAGGTGCTGGAAGTGCGCCGCATCGGCGGCGCCTCGTTCCGCGCCGACGTGCGGTTCGAGGGGCCGGACGGGCAGCCGCCGCTGCGCGCGCGGCTCACCATCGTCACGGTGGACCTGCGCGCCATGAAATCGACGCCGCTGCCCGCCGACCTGCGCGAGCGCATGCAGGCGTACCTGATTCCCGAAGCGTGAAGGCGGCGGGCCGACGACGCGCAATGGTTTTTATTGTTCTTCTGAATAGGATGACGTTATGAAGATTCTGCAACCGCCGGATTGGATGGCGCCCCGAGGGTATTCGAACGGCGTGCTCGCCGAGATGCAGGTGGGCAGCAAGATCGTGTTCGTGGGCGGACAGGTCGGCTGGAACGGCCGGCAACAGTTCGAATCCGACGATTTCGCGGACCAGGTGCGCCAGGCGCTCCTGAACGTCGTGGCCATCCTGGCCGAGGGCGGCGCCCGGCCCGAGCACATCGTGCGCATGACCTGGTACGTGACCGACAAGCAGGCCTACGTCGCGGCCTACCCCGAGATCGGCAAGCACTACCGGGAAATCATCGGACGCCATTTCCCCGCCATGACGGCAGTCGAGGTGGCCGCCCTGGTCGAAGACCGCGCCAAGGTGGAAATCGAAGTCACGGCGGTGGTGCCGGGCTGAACGCGCGGCTTGCCGCGTGCGTCCGGGTCTGTTAACACTGGACGGCCCCGCGCACGCGCTTTCGCATGCGCGCACCAAGGAGACAGACGCATGGCCGACACCGCCGTAACCACCCGGGAGATCGCCGTCGCTGCGCACGACGGCGGCACTTTCAACGCCTACCTGGCCGTGCCCGCCTCGGGCCGCGGGCCCGGCCTGGTGCTGTGCCAGGAGATATTCGGCGTCAACGCCTTCATGCGCCAGAGCGCCGAGCGCCTGGCCGAGGAAGGCTACGTGGTGCTGGCGCCCGATCTGTTCTGGCGCCAGCAGCCCGGCATCCAGCTCACCGACGGCGAGCAGGATATGCCGCGCGCCTTCGCGCTCTACCAGGGCTTCGACCAGGACCTGGGCGTGCGCGACGTCGACGCCGCTCGCTGGCCGCGCTGCGCGTGCTGCCCGAGCAGGAAGGCGGCGTGGGCGTGCTGGGCTATTGCCTGGGCGGCAAGCTGGCCTATCTCGCGGCCTGCCGCTGCGAGGTGGACGTGGCCGTGGGCTACTACGGCGTGGGCATCGAGCAGAGCCTGCAGGAGGCCGACCGCCTGCGCGGCAGGCTGGTGCTGCACATCGCGGAGCAGGACGGCTACTGTCCGCCCGCCGCGCGCGAGCGCATCCTGCGGGCGCTGGGCGGCCGGCCCGGCGTGGAGCTGTACGTGTACCCGGGGGCGGATCACGCCTTCGCGCGCACCGGCGGCGCGCATTACGACAAGCCCGCTGCGCTGATGGCGCACCAGCGCAGCATGGCGGCGCTGCAAAAGGCCATCGGGCCGGAGTTCGATTACTCGGCGCTTTGGGACACGCACTGCGAGTACGAATTCGGCACGCGCGACGTGCCGGCCACCATGTCCACCATGGTGGCCGAGCCCTACGTCAACCACATTCCCACCATGACGGGCGGCGTGGGCCACAAGGAGCTCAGCCGCTTCTATCAGCACCACTTCGTCAACAGCAACCCGCCCGACACGCGCCTGGTGCCGTTGTCGCGCACCGTGGGCGCCACGCAGATCGTGGACGAGGTGCTGTTCTGTTTCACCCACACCACCGAGATCGACTGGATGCTGCCCGGCGTGCCGCCCACCGGCAAATACGTGGAGATTCCGCTGGTGGCCATCGTGAAGTTCCGCGGCGACAAGCTTTGCCACGAGCACATCTATTGGGACCAGGCCAGCGTGCTGGTGCAGATCGGTCTGCTCGATCCGGCCGGCCTGCCGGTGGCGGGCGCGGAAACCGCGCGCAAGCTGTTGGACGAAACCCTGCCTTCCAACACGCTCATGGCGCGCTGGAAGGAAAGCGCAGCGAAGTAGGCGGGGGCCGTCCCACGCCGCGGCGTCCGCGCGGGGAGCGCGCTGCCCGCCCGCGGCGCTAGCGGATCACGATCTCGCCTTCTTCCAGGCCGGCCTTGCCGCCGATCTGGTCTTCGAGGAACTGCTGCACCTTGTTGCCGAGCTGCAGGGTCACGCCGCCGCAGAAGCGGCGGGCGGCGCCGATGGTGGCGGTCTGCAGGGGCTGCAGGTCGCGCGCGAGCTGCGGCTTCGTCCTGGTCCAGCTGCAGCAGGTCGGCGCTGAGCCGGGTGTGGGTGTTGCGGGCGCGCTCGAGCACGTCGCCCTGGGCGCGTTCCGGGTGTTTCTGCAGGAACATCAGCAGTTGCTCCAGCTTGGCCTTTTCTTCGTTCATTCGGGCGCGCCGTTGCACCAGCGCGCCGCGCTTGAGGTCGGCATGCGGGTCCAGGCCGGCCTGCACCAGGGTGGGAATGCCCGCCGGCGAGCCGATGGTGCCGGCTCGGATCGCGTGCAGCGCGCGTGTCTGCCCGCCGGTGATGGCGCTCTGCTGGGAGTTGGGCGGCCCCACCGTCACGCTGCCGCCGGCGGCGATGCTGCTCTGGCGGATTTCGCGTTCCACCAGGACGTCGGCGCCGGCGCTGATGATGGCGTTTTCGATGAATTTCGCCTTGAGCGACTGGCCGCAGACGATGTGGGCGTTGCGCGACGCCTCCTTGCCCACGGGCGCCGTATCGGCCATGCCGATGATGCCGCCGCGCACCGAGACGTTGCCGCCGGCCTCGACCAGAGCGGCTTCGATGGCGCCGTGCACTTCCACGTCGCCCGTCACCCGCACTTCCATGGTGGCGGCGATGTCGCCGCGCACCAGCAGCGAGCCCTGGAAGTTGATATTGCCCGTGGACAGGTCCACGGCATCGACCTCGACCATGGGGTTGACCTGCACGCCATGGGCGACCAGCTTGGGCGTGCCGGCGATCGCGGCGCGCAGCAGCAGCGGGTTTTCCGGGTCCAGGGCGACGCCCGCCAGGTCGCGCGCGTAGGGAATGTCGGGCGGCTCGGCCGGCAGCACCGGCTCGCCCAGCACGTTGCGGCCGTCGCGCCGGGCAGCGGCGGGTGGCGCTGCATCAGCATCATGCCCGGCGACACCAGCAGCAGGCTGCCCAGCTCGCGGTAGTCCACCTGGGCCAGCTCGTCGATTTCCTTGGCGCGGGGCTTGAGGCGGTCGAGCAGGCTTTCAAAGCGGGTGGGCGTGCCGGGCGTGGGCGGGGTGCCGCGCGCGATTTCCACCGCCTCGCAGCGCCCTTCGAGCAGCGCGGCGCCAGCGCGGCGTCCTGTACGCCGTGCACGATGCCCTGGGCGGCCAGGGCGGCGCGCAGGTCTTCCAATGTGACGGGCTTGCCGCCCTTGGGCGGCGTGAGGGTGAGCAGCACGCTCATGCGCGCCGCGTCCATCTCGAGCTCGAATGCGCCGTCCTCGATCCGGCCCACCACGGCCTGCACGGGCCCGGCGGCTTCGCGGCACTGTCCGATGAAGGCGGCGATGGCTGCCGTCGTCCCAGCGCTCGCGGCCGATGCCGCGCGTTTCGGCCAGCGCGGCGATNGAGCGCCTGCGGCGCTCACTGAGGAGCGGGCTCAATCAATCTCCTTCGAACACCGGCTTCCGCTTCGCCACGAAAGCCTCGTAGGCGCGGCGGAAATCGCGGGTCTGCATGCAGATGGCCTGGGCCTCGGCTTCGGCCTCGATGGCCTCGTCCACGCCCATATTCCATTCCTGGTGCAGCAGCTTCTTGGTGACGCCGTGCGCAAACGTGGGGCCGGCGGCCAGCTGGGCGGCCAGGGCCTGGGCGGCCTGCTGCAGCTCGCCCGGCTCGTGCAGGCTGTTGAAAAAGCCCCAGTCGGCGCCTTCCTGCGCCGTCATGGCGCGGCCGGTGTACAGCAGCTCGGAGGCCCGGCCCTGCCCGATCATGCGCGGCAGCAGCGTGCAGGCTCCCATGTCCGCGCCCGCCAGGCCCACGCGCGTGAACAGGAAAGCGGTGCGCGTGGCCGGCGTGCCCAGCCGCAGGTCCGAGGCCAGCGCCACCATGGCCCCCGCCCCCGCGCACACGCCGTCCACCGCCGCCACGATGGGCTGCGGGCAGGCGCGCATGGCTTTGACCAGGTCGCCCGTCATGCGCGTGAAGTCCAGCAGCTCGGGCATGCTCATGCGGGTCAGCGGCCCTATGATCTCGTGCACGTCGCCGCCGGAGCAGAAATTGCCGCCCGCGCCCGTCACCACCACCACCTTGATGTCGGTGGCGTACACCAGCGCGCGAAACAGGTCGCGCAGCTCGGCATAGGAATCGAAAGTGAGCGGATTCTTGCGCTCGGGGCGGTTCAGGGTGATGGTGGCCACCTTGCCGTCCGCCGACACCCGCCACAGGAAGGTCCGGGCCTCGTAGCCGGCCATCGGCCGCTTGTGGTGCTTCATGGTGTGTGCTTCGGACTGCGTGCTCATGGTGTCTCCGTTCGTGAATCGTTCAGTGGGCGTGCGGCTCAGCCGGTCATGACTTCGCCGCCGTCGACGGCGATGGCCTGGCCGTTGACGGAGGAAGACGCGGGCAGCGCCAGCCAGGCCACCGTCTCGGCCACTTCCTCCGGCCGCACCAGCCGGCCCTGCGGATTGCGCTCGGCCAGTCTGGCGCGGGCCGCCTCCGGCGCCATCCCCGTCTTTTCGACGATGTTGGCCACGGCGCCGCGCACGATGTCGGTGTCGGTGTAGCCCGGGCACACCGCGTTGACGGTAATGCCCTTCTGCGCCGTCTCGAGCGCCAGCGCGCGCGTGAGGCCGATGACGCCGTGCTTGGCCGCGCAGTAGGCGCTTACATAGGCATAGCCGGTCAGGCCCGCCGTGCTCGCCACGTTGATGACGCGGCCCCACTTCTCGCGCAGCATGCCGGGCAGCGCCGCCTGGATGCAATGGTAGGTGCCGGTCAGGTTCACGGCCAGCATGGATTGCCACAGCGCCGCGTCGGTGCGGTCGAAGCGCTGGCTGACCGCCTGCCCGGCGTTGTTCACCAGCACCAGCACGGGGCCGGACTCCGCCTCGGCCCGGGCGAAAGCGGCGCGCACCGAGGCTTCGTCGGCAATGTCGGCGCTTGCCGTGCGCACCTCGCCTTCGGCGGCCAGGTCGCCGCCGCCGCGGCAAGCGCGGTCGCGTCGCGGCCCAGCAGGGTCACGCGCGCGCCGCGGCGCTGCAGTTCGCGGGCCGACGCCAGGCCGATGCCCCGCGCCCCGCCCGTGACCAGCGCGTGGCGTCCCGCCAGCGGAAGCTGATTCGTGCTCATTTGATGTCCAGTTGCGCCATGGCCGCGGCGCGTTCGAAGTTGGTTTCGAGCTGGCGCTTGCCCGCCAGGTACTGGTTCGGCCAGCCCACCTCACGGTAACCCACGCGCGCCGATTCGCGCAGCGTCCAGGACGCGTCCGCCAGGTGCGGGCGCGCCAGGGCGCAGAGGTCGGCGCGGCCCGAGGCGATGATGCCGTTGGCGTGATCGGCCTCGAAAATCGCGCCCACCGCGATGGTGGCGATGCCGGCCTCGTTGCGCACGCGGTCGGCGAAGGGGGTCTGGAACATCCGGCCGTACACCGGCTTCTCGGCCTTGCTCACCTGGCCGGAAGAGCAGTCGATCAGGTCGGCTCCGGCCGCCCTGAAGCGGCGCGCGATCTCCACCGCGTCGTCGGCCGTGATGCCGCCCTCCACCCAGTCGTGCGCCGAGATGCGCACCGACATGGGCTTGTCCGCCGGCCACACCTCGCGCACGGCGCGAAAGACCTCCAGCGGGTAGCGCAGGCGGTTGTCCAGGCTGCCGCCGTACTCGTCCTCGCGCCGGTTGGTCAGCGGCGAGATGAAGCTGGACAGCAGGTAGCCGTGCGCGCAGTGCAGTTCGAGCCAGTCGAAACCGGCTTCCACCGCGCGCCGGGCGGCGGCCACGAAGCTGTCGCGCACCTGGTCCATGTCGGCCCGCGTCATGGCGCGCGGCACCTGCGATACGCCCTCGATGTAAGGCAGCGCCGACGCCGAGAGCAGCGGCCAGTTGCCTTCGGGCAGGGGATGGTCGATCTTCTGCCAGCCGAGCTGCGTGGAACCCTTGCGGCCGGCATGGCCCAGCTGCATGCCGATGCGGGCATCGGAATTGGCGTGCACGAAATCCACGATGCGCTTGAAAGCGCGCGCCTGGTCGTCGTTCCACAGGCCGGGGCAGCCCGGGGTGATGCGGCCCTCCGGCGTCACGCAGGTCATTTCCACCATGACCAGGCCGGCCCCGCCCATGGCGCGCGCGCCCAGGTGCACCAGGTGGAAATCGCCGGGCACGCCGTTCTCGCAGGAATACATGGCCATGGGCGACACCATGATGCGGTTCTTCAGCCGCACGCCGCGCGCCTGGAAGGGCGTGAGCATGGGCAGCGGCGGCCGCTGGCCGGCGGGCGCCGGCGCGCCGGCGCGTTCGGCCAGCCAGCGCTCGTAACCCTCCAGCCAGGCAGCGTCGCGCAGGCGCAGGTTCTCATGCGAAATACGCTGCGAACGGGTCAGCAGCGAATAGGCGAACTGCTCCGGCTCCAGGCCGGCGTAGCGCGCCACGTTCTCGAACCACTCGGTGGAGTTGCGCGCGGCGTTCTGGATCTTCAGCACCTCCACGCTGCGCACCTCCTCGTAGCGCGTCAGGCCGGCCTCGACCGAACCCTCCGCGCCGCTCAGGCAGCGCGCCAGCTCGATGGCGTCTTCCAGGGCCAGCTTGGTGCCGGACCCGATCGAGAAATGGGCGGTGTGCGCGGCGTCTCCCATGAGCACCACAGGCACGCGCCGCTCGCCGCGCGCGGTGTCCAGCGTGTTCCAGTGCACCCAGGTGTTGCAGATGACGCGCGGAAAGCGGATCCAGATGGCCGAGCCGCGCAGGTGGGCCGCGTTGCTCATGAGGCGGTGGCCGTCCAGCCAGGGCGCGAACAGCTTTTCGCAATAGGCGATGCCGTCTTCCTGGCTCATCTGGTCGATGCCGGCGGCTTTCCAGGTTTCCTCGGGCGTCTCCACGATGAAAGTGGAAAGCCCTTCCTCGAACTGGTAGGCATGGGCCTGGAACCAGCCGTGCTCGGTCTGCACGAAAGCGAAGGTGAAGGCGTCGAAGGTCTTGGTGGTGCCCAGCCAGACGAAGCGGCAGCGGCGCTGGTCGATGTCGGGATGGTAGGTGTCGGCGTAGCGCGTGCGGATCTGGCTGTTGATGCCATCGGAAGCGATGACGAGATCGGCGTCGTACTGGCGGGCCACCGCCTGGTCGTCCTGCACGAACTCCTCGAACACCAGCTTCACGCCCACGTCTTCGCAGCGGGCCTGCAGAATATTCAGCAGTTTCTTGCGGCCGATGCCGATGAAGCCATGGCCGCCGCTGCGCAAGGTGCGTCCCTTGAAATGGATGTCGATGTCGTCCCAGCGGTTGAACGCCTCGCCGATGGTGCGGGCCGACACCGGATCGGCCTCGCTGAGGTTGGACATGGTGGCGTCCGAGAACACCACCCCCCAGCCGAAGGTATCGTAGGGCCGGTTGCGTTCGATCACGGTGACTTCGTTGGCCTGATCCCGCAGCTTCATCAGCAGGCCGAAATACAGACCGGCGGGGCCGCCGCCTATGCAGACTATCTTCATCGCCGTATGCGCTCCGTGGTAGGCGGCTACCCTGCCGGGCTGGTGCCGGACGCCGCAGATTTTAGGTCTGGATAGTTTAGGCTTGAAATATATACCCGAAGTTGATCCGCCGCAAATGGGGAAACCGAGATGGGTCGGAAATTAAATAGGGACGGAAATCAGCGCGGGGCCCGCGCCCATTCCACGGACGCGGGCGCCAGCATCCGGCGCAGGGCCCGCACGTCCTCCGGGGTGTCCAGGTCCGTCACGTAGGCCGGCTCGTCGCTATGGAACGGCGCCACGCTGCCGGGATGCAGCGGCATCCACTTCCGGATGCCGCAGCCCGGCGGCAGCCGGTGCGCCGACGCCGCGCAGTGCTACGACATCAGCCACCGGATGCCGCGCACGCCCGCCACGACGGGCTGCATGAGTTCGACTTCCGGCGGCCTGGCCCGCCAGCCGCGCACCAGGGCCCGCACCGCGCGGCATCAGCAGCGGCAGGTCGCCCAGGACCACCAGCAGATCGTGGGCAGGGTGCATCCGCGCGTGCGCGGCCAGCGCCAGCCGCTGCGAATCCGCAGCGCCTCGACGGATCGTGTCGTCCAGCCGCCGCGCATAGCTGCCCGCGAATCCGGGCGGCAGCGAACGGCCGTTCTCCTGCTGCAGCGTGCGCCACATGTCCGCATCCGGAATGCCGGCGAAGCGCCGCGCCGCTTCCTGCGGCGTGATGGCGATGCCGTGTTCGGCCAGCGCTTGCGACTGCGCCTTCGCGGCGATGATTTCGCTGTCTATCAGGACGCCGTCGCAATCGAAGATGACGAGGCGGGGGGCGGACGGGGGCATGGGCTCTCCATGAAAAAACGTGGCCGAAAAGACGCGGCCGCATGCGCCGCGCCACGCATTGCCCCGATGATAGAGCCCCGCCACGGCAAGAACGCGAGGCCGGCCATCGGCGGCTCCGATCGCGCCATCGGTTTTTTCCGTTTTCCCCGCCGCCCGGCGGCTGGGACACTGGCCTTCCCGATTCAACCCGATATCGACAAGGACGACGGACAATGACGGATTCCCGACAAAAGGTGCTTATCGCGGGCGGCAGTTCCGGAATGGGGCTGGCCCTGGCGCGGCGCTGCCTGGACGACGGCGCGCAGGTGACCATCGTGGGGCGCGACGCGGAACGGCTGGCGCGCGCCTGCGAACAAGCTGGGCCGGCCGGGGCCGCGCTGCGCGCGCTGGCGGCGGACATCTCCCGCGAGGAGCAGGTGGCCTCGCTCTAGAGCGCGCGGGCGCGCTGGATCACATCGCCTGCACCGCGGCCGACATCCAGGGCGCCTACGCCTTGCTGCCGACCTGGACATGGCCGCGGCGCAACGCGCCGTGGCCAGCAAGGTGTTCGGCCCGCTGTACCTGGCCCGGCACGG
>NZ_LHSJ01000231.1:0-6814 GCF_001270295.1 Achromobacter sp. DMS1
ACGCTGATGGTGGCCCCGGCCAGCGCGTTCGACCAGCGGCGCGCGCAGGAAGAAGGCATCATGGACGCGCTGGCCGCCGCGGGCGCGCAGGTGCTGCCCACGTCGTGCGGCGCCTGCTCCGGGTACGGCGGCTCCATTCCCGAAGGCGTCAACGTCATTTCCACCACCGCGCGCAATTTCAAGGGCCGTATGGGCGCGCAGACGGCGCGGGTCTTCCTGGCCTCGCCGTATTCCGTGGCCGCGGCCGCCCTCACGGCGCGCATCACCGACCCCCGCGAGGTGCTGGCATGAGCGCCCAACCGACACAACACCGGGTCTGGCGCGTCGGCGCCGATATCGACACCGACCAGCTGGCGCCGGGCGCCTACATGAAATTCGGCATAGAGGAGATCGCGCGGCATTGCCTGCAGGGCGTGCGCCCGGAGTTCGCCGCCGCCGTGCGGCCGGGCGACGTGCTGGTGGCCGGACGCAACTTCGGCATCGGCTCTTCGCGCGAACAGGCGGCCGCGGCGCTCGTGCACCTGGGCGTGCAGGCCGTGATCGCGCCGAGTTTCAACGGCCTGTACTTCCGCAACGCCTTCAACGTGGGCTTGCTGCTCGTCACCTGCGAGCGCGCCGACGAGATCGGGGAAGGCGAGCGCGTCTCCCTGGACCTGGCCGCGCGCCAGGTGCTGCGCGCCGGCGGCGAGGCGCTGCCGTGCGCCGAAGTGCCGGGCTTCCTGCTGGATATGGTGCGCGCCGGCGGACTGATGAATCTCCTGAAGCGCAGGCTCGCCGACGGCAGCCTGGCGCGTCATCCTTTGAGGGCATGATGACCATATCTACGCTGAAGCGCCGGCTGGACGCCGGGCAGACCGTGCTGGCCCCGGGCGTCTACGACGCGCTGTCGGCGCTCATCGCCGGGCAGGCCGGTTTCGATGCGCTGTACCTGTCCGGCGCGTCCATCGCGTATTCGCGCCTGGGCCGCTCCGACGTGGGGCTCACCACCTACAGCGAGGTGGCGGACACGCTGGCCCGCATTGCCGAGCGCGTGGACGTGCCCATCATCGCCGACGGCGACACGGGTTTCGGCAACGCGCTGAACGTGCAGCGCACGGTGCGCGGCTTCGAGCGCGCCGGCGCCGCCATGATCCAGCTCGAAGACCAGGGGTTTCCCAAGCGCTGCGGGCACCTGTCCGGCAAGACGGTGGTGCCGCCTTCCGAGATGTGCGGCAAGCTGCGCGCGGCGCTGGACGCGCGCGACGAGATGCTGGTGCTCGCGCGCACCGACGCGCTGGCGGCGGAAGGACTGGACGCCGCGCTGGACCGCGCCGAACAGTACCTGGAATGCGGCGTGGATGCGCTGTTCATCGAGGCGCTGCGCACGCCGGAACAGCTGGACGCGGCCTGCGCGCGCTTTGCCGGTCGCATTCCGCTGCTGGCCAATATGGTCGAGGGCGGCCAGACGCCGGTGGAAAGCGCGCAGGCCCTGGCCGGACGCGGGTTTCGCATCGTGATCTTTCCCGGCGGCGCCTCGCGCGCCGTGGCGCATGCGCTGCAGGCCTACTATGGCAGCCTGCGCCGCCACGGAACCACCGCGCCCTGGCGCGAGCGCATGCTGGACTTCGATGGCCTGAACGCGCTGATCGGCACGCCCGAACTGCTGCAAGCCGGCAAGCGCTACGAGTAGGCGGCTTCCTTCCGGGCGGCCTGCTGCACGGGCTCGATGCCCGCCTGCCTGACGATCGCGGCGCACTTGTCCATTTCCGAGCGGAAGTACGCCACGGTTTCGCGCGGGGGCATGAGCACGATCTGCTTGCCCTGCGTGGCCATGGCCTGCCGGACCTCGGCGGCGTTGAAGGCGCGGCGCAGCGCCTGGTAGACGCGTTCCACCTCGGCGGCCGGCAGTTTCGCCGGCCCCGCGGCGACGAACCCGCCGCCGACTTCGTACCCGGGCAGCCCCCAGGGCCTTGAGCGCGCCGCTCTTGATCTGCGGCAGCACGGAAGGCAGGGACAACACGCCGAAATCCACCTGCCCGCCGATCAGGTCGGCCATCATGGGGCCGACGCCCTTGCAGGGAATGTGCCGCGCCTTGGCCTGCGCCTGTTGCAGGTACATCTCCGCGGCCAGGCGCATGGCGGCGCGGCTGTTGCTGGACTATCTTGCCGGCCTGGAAAGCCGCGCCGCGCCCGGCGTCACTCCACCTTGATGCCGTTTTCCTTGACCAGCGTGGCGAAGCGGCGGGTGTCGGCGTCGATGCGCTGGGCGAACGCCTGCGGCGTGGCGCTCATGGGTTCGGCGCCCGCCGCCAGCAGGCGCTCGCGGAAATCCGGCTGGCCGACGATGGCGGAGATTTCGCGGTTCAGCCGTTCGATAACGGGCCGGGGCGTGGCGGCCGGCGCGAGCACGCCGAACCACGTGCCCATGTCGAAGTCCTTCAGGCCCGATTCCGCCAGGGTGGGCACGTCCGGCAGCGCGGCCGAGCGCTGGGCCGTGGTGACGGCCAGGGCCCGCAGCTTGCCCGACTGGATGTAGGGCAGCACCGTCGTCACCGTGTCGAAGGACATGGCCACCTGCCCGCCCAGCAGGTCGGTGGTAAGCGGGCCGCTGCCCTTGTACGGCACGTGCAGCAGCGTGATGCCCGCCGCGGCCTGGAACTGCGTGCCGATCAGGTGCTGGCCGGTGCCGTAGCCATTGGAACCGTAGGCCAGGGGCTGGGCCGACTTGCGCGCCTGTTCCACGAGGCCGGCCACGCTCGTGGCCGGCGCCTGGGCGGGGTTGACCACCAGCACATTGGGCACCATGGCCAGCGGGCTGACCGCCGCCAGGTCTTTCTGGAAATCGTACGACAGCGACGGGTACACGCTGGTGGCGATGGTGTGATGCACGGCGCCCATCAACAGCGTATAGCCGTCGGGCCGCGCCTTGGCCACATAGTCCGCGCCGATGGTGGCGCCCGCGCCCGGGCGGTTCTCCACCACCACGGGCTGTCCCACGCGCTGCGAAAGCTGCTCGCCCAGGGCGCGCGCCAGCACGTCGGTGGTGCCGCCCGACGGGAACGGCACGACGAGCGTGATGGCCCGGACGGGCCAGGCCGGCTTCGGCCGCATGCAGCGCGGGAGCGCTGGCCAGGGCGCCGAGGGCGGCCAGGAGCAGGGAAAGCGCCGGCGGCGCGGCGAGGGCGCAGGCGGGGCCTGGCGGAATGCGGGCACGTTCATGAGTTCTCCTCCTCGGGTGGTCCTGCCGGGCGCGGCGGCGGATCTGCGTCCGCGCGCCGCGCCGGTCCGATGCATACGGGCGGCCGGCGCACCGGCGGCCGGCGCTCAGGCGGCCGGCGCTCAGGCGGCCGGCGCACCGGCGGTCTGCGGCGCCGGCAGGCGCTCGCGCACAGCCTGCGTGACCTCCGCGGTCGTCGCCTGCCCGCCCAGATCGCGCGTGTGCAGGGCGGGGTCGGCGGTCACGGCTTCGATGGCCCGCATCAGCCGCGCGGCGGCCGCCGTCTCGCCCAGGTGTTCCAGCAGCATCGCCACCGACCAGAACGTGCCGATGGGGTTGGCCAGGCCCTTGCCCATGATGTCGAACGCCGAGCCGTGGATGGGCTCGAACATGGACGGGCCGCGCCGTTCCGGATCGATATTGCCCGTGGGGGCGATGCCCAGGCTGCCGGCCAGCGCCGCCGCCAGATCGCTCAGGATGTCGGCGTGCAGGTTGGTGGCCACGATCGTGTCCAGCGACGAGGGGCGGTTGACCATGCGGGCGGTGGCGGCGTCGACCAGCTCCTTGTCCCAGCTCACGTCGGGAAACTCGCGCGCGATCTCCGCGGCGATCTCGTCCCACATCACCATGGCGTGGCGCTGGGCATTGGACTTGGTGACGACGGTGAGATGGCGGCGGGGCCGCGACCCGGCCAGGCGGAAGGCAAAGCGCAGGATGCGCTCGACGCCGGCGCGCGTCATCATGGACACGTCGGTGGCCGCCTCGATCGGCAGCCCCTGGTGCACGCGGCCGCCCACCCCGGCGTATTCGCCTTCGGAGTTCTCGCGCACGATGACCCAGTCCAGGTCGCCCGGCGCGCAGCGCTTGAGCGGGGCGTCGATGCCCGGCAGGATGCGCGTGGGGCGCACGTTGGCGTACTGGTCCAGGCCCTGGCAGATCTTCAGCCGCAGTCCCCACAGCGTGATGTGATCGGGAATGCCGGGGTCGCCGGCGGAGCCGAACAGAATGGCGTCCTGCCCGCGCAGCGCGTCCAGGCCGTCGTCCGGCATCATGCGGCCGTGGCGGCGGTAGTAGTCGCCGCCCCAATCGAAATCCTCGAACTGGAAACGGAAATCCGAGCCCTCGGCCAGGGCCTGCATGACCTCCCTGCCGGCCGGCACGACCTCCTTGCCTATGCCGTCTCCGGGAATGGTGGCGATGCGATACGTCTTCATGGGGTAGCTCCTGCTTTCATCGGCGGCCCGCGCGGCGGGCGGGCAAGAGGTCATTCTTGCGCGTGGACGGCTGCCGTGGACGCGATTAAAGTTGAAGCATGATTAACTCAAGGTTGAAACCGGAATGACCGGAAAAACGGGCTTGCAGCCCTCCGAGCTGGGCTTCTTCGCGGCGGTGGCCACGGCCGCAAGCCTGAGCGCGGCCGGCCGCGACCTCGGCGTGTCCACCGCCGCCGTCAGCAAGCGGCTGGCGCAGATGGAGGCGCGCCTGGGCGTGCCGCTCATGGTGCGCACCACGCGCCGCGCCTCGCTCACGCCCGAAGGCGAACTGCTGCTGGAGCACGCGCGCCGCATTCTTGGCGAAATCGAGGCCCTGCAGCATCTCATCGGCGCGGCCGGCGGGCGGCCCAGCGGGCTGCTGCGCGTCAACGCCACGCTGGGCTTCGGCCGCATGCACGTGGCGCCGGTCATCTCCGAGTACATCAAGCGCCATCCCGGGGTGGACGTGCAGTTGCAGCTTTCGGCCGATCCTCCGCCTCTGGCCGAAGACGCCTTCGACGTCTGCGTGCGCTTCGGCGCTCCGCCCGAGGCGCGCATCGTGGGCCGCTTCCTCGCGCCCAACCGCCGGCTGCTGTGCGCTTCGCCCCGGTATCTGCGCGCGCATGGCGAGCCGCGCACGCCGGCCGACCTCGCGCGCCACAACTGCATCGGCATCCGGCAGGGGCAGCGACGCCTACGGCGTGTGGCGCCTGGCGCAGGCGGGCGCCGCGCGGCCCCAGGCCGTGCACGTGCGCGGCAACCTCACCACCAACGACGGCGAGATCGCCGTGAGCTGGGCGCTGGAAGGGCTGGGCATCATCATGCGCGCCGAGTGGGACATCGAGCGCTATCTGCGCAGCGGCAGGCTGGTGCAGGTGCTGCCGCAATACGCCACACCAGAAGCCGACATCTATGCTGTCTATCACCGCCGCCACCAGATGCTGCCGCGCGTGCGCAGCTTCGTGGACTTCCTGACCGAACGTTTCGCGCGGCTGGGCCGCTGACCGCGCCGTTGCGTCGATTTCTGGAATGCTATTTTCCAGCCCGGCGGTTTATCCAAAGACGAACTCCGCGCAAACTTGCTTCGTCGGGCCCCGGCCACGTTCGATGCAACCGGCCGTGCCCGCGCGTTCGAAGGAGAAGAATCATGAAGAAAACCGCCATTGCCGCATTGATTGCCATGTCTCTCGCAGGGGCCGCGGCCCACGCCGCGCCGGGCGGGGCGGCGCAGGACAACGGCCAGGGCAACCGCGTCACGCGCGCCGAAGTGAAGGCCGACCTGGCCGTCTGGCGGCGGGCTGGCCTGGACAAATTCTGGCGCGGCGACAGCAGCCCCGACATCTACAGCCCGGAGTACCGGGCGGCCTATGCCGATTACCTGCGCCGGCTGCACAGCGACGAATACCGGGAGGAACTGCGGCGGCAATCCGCCGAATGAAGGCAGGCCGCCCGCCCGCTCAACGGGCGTCGTCGCTGTGGATGCCGAACGCTTCCAGGAAGCGCGACACCATGTTGTAGGCCGCCACGGTGGCCACCAGCTCGACCAATTCCTGGCGATTGAAGTCCCGCGCCAGGCTTTCCATCAGCGACTTGTCCACGCGCACGTTGCGCGTCATCTCGTCCGTGAGCGCGAGTACGCGCTTTTCCGCTTCGCTGAACCGGCTCGATGCCTGCCAGTTGCCGAGCTCGTCGATCTGCGCCTGGCTGACGCCTTCTTTCAGCGCGATCGGGATGTGCTGGTCGGCTTCGTACTGGGCGCCGTTGAGCTGCGCCACGCGCACGATGACCAGTTCGCGGATCGCGCCCGGCAGGCTGGCCTTCTGGCGCACCGCCGTCAGGTAGTTGAGCCAGCCTTCCGCGATGGGCGGGCTGTGCAGCAGCATCTGGTACAGGTGCAGCACGCTGCCGCGTTCCTCGACGATGCGCTCGACCAGCGGCCGCGCCTGCTCGCTGTCCAGCTCGGCGTAGGGAATTCTTGCCATGGTTTGCTCCTCTTCGGTTGTGCAAGACGGGAGCTTCACTTTACAGGCTGGGCGGCATGGCAGGGCGTCCGCCGCCGCGAAAGCCCTGGGTCCGCGCCACGTTCAGCAGGGGCTCCCCGGCCGCGTATCGCGCGAGATTGCGCGCGAACAGGGCGCGCACGCGGGCGGCGTTGCCGTCCGAGAACGCGGCGCTGTGCGGGGTGACGATAACGTTCTCCAGGTCCCAGAACGGCGAACCGGCGGGCAGGGGTTCGTGCTGGAATACGTCGAGGAAGGCGCCGGCCAGCCGTTTGGCGGCCAGGCGCTGCGCGAGGGCGTTCTCGTCGATGACGTGCCCGCGCGCCACGTTGACCACGCAGGCGCGCGCGGGCAGGGCGTCCAGC
>NZ_LHSJ01000232.1:0-11799 GCF_001270295.1 Achromobacter sp. DMS1
CGGCCGGGGTTCGCCCCGCGCGGCCGGCGTCTTGCGCCAGGCGGGCAGCACGAAGCCGCGGTTCACCATGACGATGCCGCCGCCGTCCAGCTCCAGGGGCGTCATGACCCAGTAGCCGCTGCCCAGCTCGGTGGCGGCCTGCACCAGCGTCTGGCGGTCGTAGAGAAACGTGCCGCTCGCGCTCACGCGGCGGTATTCGGCGTTGGCTTCGTTCAGGCCGGCCCACTGGCCGGGGCCGGGAGCGGCCTGGGGCGGCGCATGGACGCGGGCGTCCACCCGCGCGATCAGCGCTTCTTTCCAGGCCAGCCGGTGCACCTGCCAGGTGCCCAGGGCGCAAAAGCCGGTAAACAGGACGCCGCGATCACGGCCAGAACGAGCAGCCGGGCGCGGCTGCGGGGCGCGCGCGGTGCGCCGCCCGGGGACTTCTCGGTTGCTGCGGTCAAGGCATATTCCGCATGTCGTGTATCGACGCGGGCATCATGTTGGAGTTGAGGTGGTACATGATCCAGATGGAGCCGCTGAGGGTAATCACAACGAGCACCAGCGTGAAGATCAGCGCGAGCATATTCCAGCCGCTCTCGGACTTGGCGTCCAGGTGCAGGAAATACACAATATGTACCACGATCTGCACCACCGCGAAGGCGAGGATCACCAGCGCGGTCACGCGCGAGCTGTCGAACACGCGGTTCATCACCAGCCAGAACGGTATGGCGGTCAGGATGGCCGCCAGCACGAAGCCCGTGACGTAGCCCTTGAAGGTGCCGTGCGGGCCGTCGTCCTCGCCGTGCCCGTCATGGCCGCCGTGGCCGCCATGGCCGTGATCTGCCGCGTGCTGCATGCCGTGGGCCTGGCTCAGGTTGGCCATGTGATCGGTGCGTACGGTCATGGCAGCACTCCCATGAGATAGACGAAGGTGAACACGCCCACCCAGATCAGGTCCAGGAAGTGCCAGAACAGCGACAGGCACATCAGGCGCCGGCGGTTGGCCGGGATCAGGCCGTGCAGCTGCACCTGGACCATCATCGTCACCAGCCACACGATGCCGAAGGTGACGTGCAGGCCGTGGGTGCCGACCAGCGTGAAAAACGACGACAGGAACGCGCTGCGCTGCGGCCCCGCGCCCTCATGGATGAGGTGAGCGAACTCGTAGAGCTCCAGGCCCAGGAAGCCCGCGCCCAGCAGGCCCGTGACCGCCAGCCAGCCCTGCGTCGCGCCGATCCGGTTGCGGCGCATTTCGAGCATGGCGAAGCCGTAGGTGATGGACGAGAGCAGCAGCAGCGAGGTGTTCACCGCCACCAGCGGCAGGTCGAACAGGTCGGCCCCGGACGGGCCCGCCGCGTAGCTGCGCCCCAGCACGCCGTAAGTGGCGAACAGGCAGGCGAAGACGAGACAGTCGCTCATCAGGTACACCCAGAAGCCCAGCAGGGTTCCGTTCTGCGGGTGGTGCTCGCCTTCGACGTGGAAACTCAGCGGCTGCGGCGGCGTCTGGCCGCCGGTGAGAGGGGGCGCGTAGGTATCAGACATGTTTGCTCAGGAGCTGGGTTCGGGCGGCTTCGCAACGGACGACTTCCTCGGCCGGCACGTAGTAGTCGCGCTGGTAGTTGAAGGTATGGACGATGGAAACCAGGATCAGCGCGGCGAACGAAACCGCCGCCAGCGGCCACATGTGCCAGATCAGCGCGAAGCCCATCACCACGCTGATGGCGGCCAGCACGATGCCGGCCCAGGTGTTCTTGGGCATGTGGATGGGAATGAAGCCCTGCTGCGGCCGCTGGTAGCCGCATTGCTTCATCTGCCACCAGGCGTCCAGGTCGTGCACCCGCGGGGTGAAGGCGAAGTTGTAGGCGGGCGGCGGCGACGAGGTGGACCATTCCAGCGTGCGGCCGTTCCAGGGGTCGCCGGTGACGTCGCGCAGTTCATGGCGGCGCCGGTAGCTCACCACGAGCTGGATCAGGAAGCACGCGATGCCGATGGCGATCAGGCCCGCGCCCACCGCCGCGATCTGGAACCAGATCTGCAGCGAGGCGTCCTCGAAATGGCTGAGGCGGCGCGTCACGCCCATGAGCCCCAGCACGTACAGTGGCATGAAGGCCACGTAGAAACCCACCAGCCAGAACCAGAACGAGCACTTGCCCCAGAACGGATCGAGCTTGTAGCCGAAGGCTTTGGGGAACCAGTAGGTGATGCCCGCCATCAGGCCGAACAGCACGCCGCCGATGATGACGTTATGGAAGTGCGCGATCAGGAACAGGCTGTTGTGCAGCGCGAAGTCGGCGGGCGGCACGGCCAGCAGCACGCCCGTCATGCCGCCGATCACGAAGGTGACCATGAAGCCCACCGTCCAGAGCATGGGCACCTCGAAGCGGATGCGGCCGCGGTACATGGTGAACAGCCAGTTGAAGATCTTCGCACCCGTGGGAATGGAGATGATCATCGTCGTGATCCCGAAGAACGAGTTCACGCTGGCGCCCGAGCCCATGGTGAAGAAGTGGTGCAGCC
This sequence comes from Achromobacter sp. DMS1, assembly GCF_001270295.1. Lineage (NCBI taxonomy): Bacteria > Pseudomonadati > Pseudomonadota > Betaproteobacteria > Burkholderiales > Alcaligenaceae > Achromobacter > Achromobacter sp. DMS1. Next base: position 2,500 of record NZ_LHSJ01000232.1, read on the forward strand.
ACACCAGGTACGACAGCACCGTGATCACCACCGACGCGTACACCATGGACGCATAGCCGAAGAGCCGCTTGCCGCAGTAGGTGGACACCACCTCCGAGAATACGCCGAAGGCCGGCAGGATCAGGATGTACACCTCGGGGTGGCCCCAGATCCAGATCAGGTTCACGTACATCATGGCGTTGCCGCCGAAGTCCGCCGTAAAGAAATTGGTGCCCACGTAGCGGTCCATGGAGAGCAGCGCCAGCACCGCCGTCAGCACGGGGAAGGCGGCCACGATGAGCACGTTGGTGCACAGCGCGGTCCAGGTAAACACGGGCATGCGCATCAGCGTCATGCCGGGCGCGCGCATCTTCACGATGGTGACCATGAGGTTGACGCCCGACAGCAGCGTGCCCACCCCCGCGATCTGCAAGGCCCATATGTAGTAATCGACCCCCACGTCGGGACTGTGCAGAATGCCGGACAGCGGGGGATAGGCCAGCCACCCGGTGCGCGCGAATTCGCCCACGAAGAGCGACATCATCACCAGAACGGCGCCGCCGGTGGTCATCCAGAAGCTGAAATTGTTCAGGAAGGGGAAGGCCACGTCGCGCGCGCCGATCTGCAGCGGCACGATGTAGTTCATGAGCCCGGTGACCAGCGGCATGGCCACGAAGAAGATCATGATGACGCCGTGCGCGGTGAAGATCTGGTCGTAGTGATGCGGCGGCAGGTAGCCCAGCGAATCGCCGAAGGCGATGGCCTGCTGCAGCCGCATCATGATGGCGTCGGCGAAGCCCCGCAGCAGCATCACGATGCCCAGCACCATGTACATGATGCCGATCTTCTTGTGGTCGATGCTGGTGAACCACTCCCGCCACAGGTAGCCCCACTTGCCGTAATAGGTGATGGCGCCCAGCAGCGCCAGCCCGCCCAGCGCCACGGCGGCGAAAGTGGCCAGCAGTATAGGCTCGTGGTACGGAATCGCTTCCCAGGTCAGGCGACCGAAGAAGAGCTTGGTGAGGTCGGAGTGCTCAGTCATCTCGCTTCCCGTATAGAACCCAGGTTCGACATCGCGCCGCGCGGACGGCGCCTGCGGCCGGTCGCTACATCACCAGATCCGCCCCGGAAGTGCACATGGCGCCCACGTACCTGCGCACCGGCGCCTGTTGCAGGCCCAGCCGCTCGCGCGTGGCGGCGTCCAGGCTGGTGACGTTGTGCGCGCCGGGCAGCCCGAGCCCGCCCTGCGCGTCGATGGCCATGGCGTCGCGCATGCACATGCGGTTGGGCTCGACGCAGCGGTTCACGATGGCCTCGAACAGCCCTGGCGCCACGGACGCATAGCGCGCCACCGGATTGCGCTCGCTGGGCTGCTCCAGCTTCAGGTAGGCGCCGCGGTCCATGGCGGCGCCCGAGGCGCGCGCCTGTTCCACCCACTTGTCGAAACCCTGCTGGTCCAGGCCGTGGAACTTGAAGCGCATGCCGGAGAATCCCGCCCCGCTGTAGTTGGCGGACATGCCTTCATACTCGCCAGCATGGTTGATGACGGCGTGCAGCGTGGTCTGCATGCCCGGCATGGCGTAGATCTGGCCCGCCAGCGCCGGCACGAAGAAGGAGTTCATGACCGAGGATGCGGTGATGCGGAATTCGATGGGACGGTCGACCGGCGCCGCCATTTCGTTGACCGCCGCCACGCCCTGCTCGGGATAGAGGAACAGCCACTTCCAGTCCATGGCCACCACTTCGACCACCAGCGGCTTGGTGTCGGCGGGCACCTCGCGCCCCTCGGAAAGCCGCGCCAGCGGGCGGTAGGGGTCGAGCTGGTGGGTGCTGACCCAGGTGAGCGCGCCCAGCGCGATGATGATGAGCAGCGGCGCGGACCAGATCAGGAGTTCGAGGACGGTGGAGTGGTTCCAGTCGGGCTCGTAGCGCGCCTGGGTGTTGCTTTCGCGGTAGCGCCAGGCGAAGAGCAGCGTGAGCACGATGACCGGCACGATGATGAGCAGCATCAGCACGGTCGATATGATGATCAGGTTGCGCTGTTGCACCGCCACGTCGCCCGATGGCGAGAGCAGCACCGCATTGCATCCGGAGAGCAGCGGCAGGGCGCCAAACAAGATCAATCCGCGGAGCTTTGGGAACGACGGCATGACCACACCCCAATACGTAACCGTGATCGTTAAACGCAACAGTACGCTGGAAGCCGCGAAAAATCTAGGGTAAAAAGAGCGAAAGCGTGCGCGGGCTCGCATGTGGCAACGGGCCGTGTTCCCTGGAGAATGCGGCTCGCAAGCCACGCGCGGCGCGCGCTGGAGTGTTGCAAGAACGTGTTGCATAAGCATGGCAAACACGTATTCCGAAACCTCCGTCAGAGGAGCACTCAGATGGCGAGCACCACGCAATATCCCGGGCAGGCTTCCGCCTATGTCGGCTCGTCGGGGATCAGCCACGCCAAGGTGGCGCCGGGCGAGATCGCGGTGGGAGTCGTGGTCGGACGGGCCTCCGAGTACTTCGATTTCTTCGTGTTCGGCATCGCCTGCGTGCTGGTCTTCCCCAGCGTGTTCTTCCCCTTCGAGCCCCGCCTCGAAGGCACGCTCTGGTCCTTTGTCATCTTCTCCTTCGCCTTCATCGCCCGCCCGATCGGCACCGCCGTCTCCATGGCCGTGCAGCGGCGCTGGGGGCGCGGCACCAAGCTCACCATGGCACTGTTCCTGCTCGGCACGGCCACCGTCGGCATGGCGTTCCTGCCTGGCTACAACGTCATCGGCATGCACGCCATCACGCTGCTGGCGATCTTCCGGTGCCTGCAGGGGTTCGCGCTGGGCGGCTCATGGGACGGCCTGCCCTCGCTGCTGGCGCTCAACGCACCGCCAGACCGGCGCGGCTGGTACGCCATGCTGGGCCAGCTCGGCGCGCCCATCGGCTTCATGGTGGCCAGCGCGCTGTTCCTGTTCCTCACCGTGGCGCTCACGCAGCAGGATTTTCTCGAATGGGGCTGGCGCTATCCCTTCTTCGTGGCGTTCGCCATCAACGTGGTGGCGCTCTTCGCGCGGCTGCGCCTGGTGGTCACGGAGGAATACACCCAACTGCTCGAAGAAGGCGAGCTGGAGCCCATCGGCATTCCGAAGATCGTGCGCGAGCAGGGCTACAACCTTTTCATCGGCGCGTTCGCGGCCCTGGCCAGCTACGCGCTCTTTCACCTCGTCACCGTGTTTCCGCTGTCCTGGATCGCGGTCAGCGCCACGCAGCGCATGCAAGACGTGCTGGTGGTGCAGATCGTCGGCGCGGCAGTGGGCATCCTGGGCACCATCGCCTCGGGCTGGATCGCCGACCGCATCGGCCGCCGCACCACGCTCGGCACGCTGGCCGTGCTGATCGGCGTGTTCGCGCTCTTCGCGCCCTGGCTGCTGGGCGGCGGCCCAGCCGCCCAGGACGCTTTCATCCTCATCGGCTTCGCCCTGCTCGGCCTGTCATACGGGCAGGCGTCCGGCACCGTCACCACGAACTTCGAGCGGCGTTTCCGCTACACGGGCGCGGCGCTCACATCCGACATGGCCTGGCTCATCGGCGCGGCCTTCGCGCCGCTCGTGGCGCTGGGGCTCTCGGCGCGTTTCGGGCTGGCGGCCGTGAGCATCTATCTGCTGTCAGGCGTGGCGTGCACGCTGATCGCGCTGCGCATCAACAAGGTGCTGGAGACGCGGGACTGATTGCGGCCGGGCCGCCCGCCGCGGGGTCGCCCGCCGCGGGATCACCCGCCGCGGGATCACCCGCCGCGGGATCGTCGTTAGAATCTGCGGATGGGCGATTCCCGCCCGCGATCCCTGGCCGGCCATGAACTTCCCGTTTCCCATCCGCCAAGCGTGCCCGCCCGGCGCCTGCGTGTGCGACCGCGATCGGCTGTTTGCCGATCCCCGGGCCGACTTCCGCATCCTGCGCCTGACGCGCGAGGAGGAGAAGCGGCTGGTGGCCCGGCTGGAGAGCCTGCGCGACCTGGAAGACCTGCGCGCCATGCAGGGCCGCATGCACGCGCAGCTCGGCATCGTCGTCACCATTACGCCCAGCGCCAACGAGGTGCGGACCTCGCGCGGCATTCAGATCCAGCTCGAGAGCCAGGCCGGCCTGTGCCGCAAGACGCGCGCCGCCATTCCGGCAGCGATCCGCCGCGCCTTCGACAGCCGTCCGGAAATCGTCTATGCGCTGCTCAACGAGCGCGACCTGCTGCACGGCGCCTAGCGCGGCGCGCCAGCACTGAACGCGGTTTTCCGAAGGGGGGGCAATCCAGGCCGGGCGCCCGTTGTCCGCCGCGTTCAGCGCCGGGGCGCNCACGCCCGCACCTCCAGCAGTTCGTTATAGACCGACAGCGGGTGCTGGAAGCTCTCTCGCGGGACAGGCCGGTGGGATCTGGCAGGCAGCAGAATGCCGTGCTGCGCAGGCAAAGGCAGCAACGCCAGGCGCTCTTCTTGGAACCGCTTGGCGGGCTCTCGATGAGCGGCAGCTCGTCGCGCACGGCTTTTCCGGTGAAAATGCGCAAGGTTTCCTGCAGGCTGACCGCCCAGCCCAGCTCGTTGAGCATCTCGGCCAGCACGCGGTTGGTAATGGGCTCGGAATCGACCAGCACGCCGTCGCAGTCGAAGAGCACGGCGTCAAAAGGAAAATCGCGCATCGTGGGGGAATATCGAAAACATGCCTGAAGGCCACAAGCATACTGCAGCGCCGTCTTCGGCCCCGCCCGCGACGCCGCGCGGCTGCCCGGCTGGCTGCCGCTGCCGGCCGCGGCGCAGGCCGGCGCCCCTACTCCTCCGACTCCCACTGCGGCGGCGCGGAGCGCAGCGATTCCAGATGCCAGCTCGGCCTCTTTCGCGCTCCAGCGCCGGCGCCAGCGCGCGCCACCCCACTACCGCCCCCTGCCCATTGGCCGGCAGCCAGCCCAGGGCGCTGTACAGCGTTACGGCAATGTCGCCGGTATCGAAGCGCGTTTCGTAGTATCCATGCCGCTGCGGCGCGGTGTCGCCGGAAACCCAGTCCCTTTGTTTCATGCGCTTCTCCTTCAAGGCCGCCGCCCTTGCGCCCCACCCCGCGCGCAGCGGCTTTATCCATGCAAACGGCCTCGATGACAAGATGCGCCCCGGCGCGCAATCCGGATAGAGGATTATCCCTAAGGCCGCGCGCCGCCGCGTTCCCGCGCGGCCGTCTACACACCCTCGCACACTGTTACGTCCGCTCCGCGCGGCCTCTGATACCGTAAATCCATGGCCGGCGCCGCCGCGGCCCGGCGCTTCGTGGAGATATGCCTGTGACCCGTCGCTCCGAGTGTTCGCCGCCCTTTGGCGTGATTCCCCCCTATCTGCTCGACCGCCTCGCGCGGCACGCGGATTCGCGGCTGTCCATGCCCGCGGTCAAGACGCTCATCATCGACCAGCAGCACGTGGGATTGCGGGCGCACCAGACCGGAGCGCCGCGTCCGTCCGTTGCGATGCAGCAGGCCGCGCCCGAGGGCACGGCCGCGCGGTCGGTGCACGACGCCGGAAACAGCACCACCCTGCCCGGCAAGCTGGTGCGCGCCGAGGGCGCGCCGCCCACCGGCGACGCGGCAGTGGACGAGGCCTACGACCACCTGGGCGACACCTACCGTTTCTATCGCGAGGCCTATGGCCGCGACTCCATCGACGGCAAGGGCCTGCCGCTGGTGGGCAGCGTGCACTACGGCGAGGACTACGACAACGCCTTCTGGAACGGCGCACAGATGGTGTTCGGCGACGGCGACGGCGTGGTCTTTAACCGCTTCACGCTGGCTGCCGACGTCATCGGCCACGAACTCACGCATGGGGTCATCGACGCCGAGGCGGCCCTGGTCTACCGGGGCCAGTCGGGCGCCCTCAACGAATCGCTGTGCGACGTCTTCGGGTCGATGGTCAAGCAGTATGCGCTGGGCCAGACGGCCAGGCAGGCCGACTGGCTCATCGGCGCCGGGCTCTTTACCTCCAGGGTGAAGGCGCGCGCACTGCGCTCCATGGCCGAACCGGGCACCGCCTACGACGACCCCGCGCTGGGCAAGGATCCGCAGCCCGCCCACATGGACGGCTATGTCGAAACCACGGACGACAACGGCGGCGTCCACATCAATTCCGGCATTCCGAACCGCGCGTTCTACCTGGCCGCCACCGCGCTGGACGGCCACGCCTGGACCTCGGCCGGCCGCGTCTGGTACGACACGCTGTGCGACCGGCGTCTGGACAAGAATGCCGATTTCAGCGCTTTTGCGCGCCTGACGGTGGACGTGGCCGGTGCGGGTCACGGCGCCGCGGTGCAACAGGCGGTCGCCCGCGCTTGGGCGGCCGTGGGAGTGCCGACATGATTTCCTTGCCCCCCCTGGACCTGGCCGCGCTGGTGCGCGTGTCGCGCGAGGGCGGCCTGGCTCCGATTCCCGCCCTGTCCGCGCCGCGCAGCATCGACCTGGTCGCCTGTCCGCCGGGCGTGCGGGAAGAAGTGTGCGACGCCGTGCGCAACGCCGCTCCGCATGCCGCGCAGGAGGGCAGCCATGCCCGCGGCGGCGACCAGCGCTACTTCCGCATCGAGGTGATCTACGGCGACGCGGCGCTGGCGTCGATCAAGTTCGACGTGCCGGAAGAGCAGACCCCCGCCACGCTGGTAAAGCTGTGGCGCGAATACGCGCCGCCCGGGCCAGGCGCGGGCGGCGACGAAAAGTAGAGCGTCGCGGCCCCGCCGCGCCGCCGGGACTCACTGTGTCCTGAGCCCGCCGTCGCGCGTCTTCCACAGCGAGAACAGCACGCCGCCGGCGATGAGCCCGAACGTGACCGACAGCGACACCGCGGGCGGGATCTTGCCGATGAAGCCCACCAGGAAGATCTTCGCGCCGATAAACACCAGCACCAGCGACAGCGCATACTTCAGGTAGTGGAAACGATGGATCATCGCGGCCAGGGCGAAATACAGCGCGCGCAGGCCCAGGATGGCGAAGATGTTGCTGGTGTACACGAGGAACGGATCGGTGGTGATGGCGAAAATGGCCGGCACCGAATCCACCGCGAACAGCAGGTCCACGAATTCGATCAGCACCAGCGCCAGCAGCAGCGGCGTGGCCCAGCGCACCGGACGGCCGGTGGACGGATCGGGCTCGCGCACCCAGAACGCGTTGCCGCGCAGCCCCTCGGTGACGCGCATGCGGCGCTTGAGGAATTTCAGGATGGGGTTGGACGCGATGTCGGGCTCCTGGTCCGCGATCATCCACATCTTCACGCCGGTAAAGGCCAGGAAGGCGCCGAACACGTACAGCAGCCAGCCGAAATTGCTGACCAGGGCCGCGCCCAGGCCGATCATGACGGCGCGCAGCACGATCACGCCCAGGATGCCCCAGAACAGCACGCGGTGCTGGTAGCGGCGCGGAATGGCGAAGAACGAAAAGATCAGCGCGATGACGAACACGTTGTCCAGCGAGAGCGACTTCTCGATCAGAAAGCCCGTGTAGTAGGCCATGCCGCTGGCCGGGCCCATCTGCCACCAGACCCAGGCGCCGAAGACCAGCGCCGCGCAGATGTAGCCCGCCGAGAGCAGCAGGCTCTCGCGCACGCCGATCTCGCGCTCTTCTCGGTGCAGCACGCCCAGGTCGAAGGCCAGCAGCGAGACGACCACGCCCAGGAACAGCAGCCAGCTCCAGGCGGGCGTGCCCAGGAAATCGGATCCGAAAAACGCCATCAATGCATCCATGGCTAATTCCCCCTGAATGAAAAGGCCTCATGATGCGCACGGATTCCGCTCGGATAAATCAGCCTGAAATTGAATTAAGCTTCGAAAAAACCGAAGCTTTGGAATGCCATGCTCAATTACCGCCACCTGTACTATTTCTGGCTGGTCGCCAAGGAAGGCGGCTTTTCGCGCGCGGCGCACCGGCTGGACATGGCCATCCAGACCATCAGCGCCCAGGTGCGCGAGCTGGAAAAAAGCCTGGGCCACCAGCTCCTGAAGCCCGCCGGCCGCGGCGTGACGCTCACGGAGGCGGGCCAGGCGGCCTTCGCACGGGCCGAGGAAATCTTCCAAATCGGGCAGATGCTGCCGCAGGAGGTGCGCGCGGCCGCCACGCGGCCGGTCATGCGGCTGGCGGTGGGCCTGTCGGACGGCATCTCCAAGCTGGCGGCGCATGCCCTGCTCGGCCCCGTGCTGGACACGCCCCGACCTGCGCCTGACCTGCCACGAAGGCGAGTTCGATGAACTGCTGGGGGAACTCGCCCTGCACCACCTCGATCTCGTGCTGGCCGGCGCGAGCGCGCCGGCAACCCCAATCTGCGGCTCGTCAGCGACCGCCTCGCCTCCTCTCCGGTGGACTGGCACGGCCCCGCGGCGCTGGTGCGCAAGGCCGCGGTCCGCGAATTTCCCGCCAGCCTGGAATGGCTGCCGGTGCTGCTGCCCACCGGCCACTCGGTGCTGCGGCAAACGCTGGACCGCTGGTTCGCCGAGCTGGGGGTGCGGCCCAATGTGGTGGGAGAGTTCGAGGACAGCGCCCTCATGTCGGTGTTCGCCGCGCGCGGGTTGGGCGTGTTTCCCATCAGCCGCCTGGGCGGCGGCGACGTGGGCCTGCTGCGCGGCTTGCGCCTGCTGGCGCGCAGCGACTGCGTGCACGAGGAAATTCACGCTATCCGCAACCGGCGCGGACAGCGCCATCCGCTGGTCCAGGCCCTGGTGGCCGCCGCGCGCGCCTCGGCCTATGCCTGAGCATGCCCGCGGCCGTCCCGTCTGACACGGCCCGCCAATTGGCATATGCTTGGTTCCTCGCGGAACCTCCACGCTGCATGCCATGAAGAAAATCGTCTGGATCGTCTTTGCCGTGCTCGCGGCGCTCTGGACCGGGCTGATCGTGCTAGCCACCCGGCTCACCCAGTGGGCGCTCGCCGCCGTGGCCGACGCCCGGGTGCCCGACGCCGCGCTGGCCGGCCCAGCCTGGGGCGTGCCGCCCGAGGCCGTCCGGGCTGGCTCTCGCCGGAATTCATGCACTCCTTGCAGGCCGCCATGCTGTATGCGGCGCAAACCCTCAACCACCTGCTGCCCCGCCGCCCGCCAGCCCTGGCGCCCCTGGCTGACGGCCCTGGCCTGGCTCTTCTGGGGGCTGGTCATGGCCTGCCTGCTGGTCCTGGCCCTGGTCCTGCCACTGGCTCGCCGTGCCCGCCGCCGCCAGCCTGGCGCCCTGGCTGACGGCCCTGGCCTGGCTCTTCTGGGGGCTGGTCATGGCCTGCCTGCTGGTCCTGGCCCTGGTCCTGCACTGGCTCGCCGGCCGCAACGCCGCGGCCTCCGCCAACCGGCAGGTAACGC
>NZ_LHSJ01000233.1:0-13118 GCF_001270295.1 Achromobacter sp. DMS1
CGGGCCGGCCGGCGGCGCGTCTCCGCCTTTCCCGCGGGCCGCGCAAACGCGCGGCCACGCCCCAAGAAACCGCAACAATTCCTCAAGAAAACAGTACGTTTGGTTGCAAGACCGTAATTCACCACGTTTTGCACCGAAGCGATGCGACCGGCCTGGTTTGGCACCATTGCGGTGCCTGACCAGCGGCTGCCGGCACAACTTCGGCGCGTTTCCCCCGGACGGCGGCGGAACCGCCGCATGGCACGGATATTGCTTGAATGACGGAGCCAACGTGCAACCACGAGAGGAAACGCCATGAAACTCATCATCGCCATCATCAAGCCCTTCAAGCTCGACGAAGTGCGGGTGGCCCTGTCCGCGATCGGTGTGCAGGGACTCACCGTTACCGAGGTCAAGGGATTCGGCCGCCAGAAGGGCCATACCGAGCTGTATCGCGGCGCCGAATATGCCGTCGATTTCCTGCCCAAGCTGCGGGTCGAAGCCGCGGTGCCCGATCATCTGGTCGACCAGGTCATCGAAGCCATCGAGCAGGCCGCGCGCACCGGCAAGATTGGCGACGGCAAGATTTTTACCGCCCCGCTCGAACAAGTGATCCGCATCCGCACAGGCGAGGCCGGCGAAGCAGCGCTGTAAATAAATAAAGACTCATTGGAGCCTGAAAAAATGGATAAAGCAGATATTTCCTGGTTGCTCGTCTCTACCCTGCTTGTACTGATGATGGCCGTACCCGGCCTGGCGATGTTCTATGGCGGCCTGGTGCGCAGCAAGAATGTGCTGTCGGTGTTGCTGCAAGTGCTCTGCACGTTCGCGCTGGCCCTGGTGCTCTGGTTCATCTACGGCTATTCGCTGGCTTTCACGGAAGGCAACGCCTTCTTCGGCGGCCTGTCGCGCGTCTTCTTCTCCGGCATCTTCACGCCGGCCGACGGCAAGTTCGCCATGTCCAACAGCCTGACCGAGTTGCTGTTCGCCTCGTTCCAGGCCACGTTCGCGGGCATCACCTGCGCGCTGGTCGTGGGCAGCTTCGCCGAGCGCGCGCGCTTCTCCGCCGTGCTGGTCTTCACCGCGATCTGGTTCACCTTCGCCTACGTGCCCATCGCGCACATGGTCTGGTTCGCGTCCGAAACCGCGCCTGGCCTGCTCAATGCGCGCGGCGCGCTGGACTTCGCCGGCGGCACGGTGGTGCACATCAACGCGGGCATCGCCGGCCTGGTGGGCGCCTACGTCGTGGGCAAGCGCGTGGGCTACGGCCGCGAGGCCATGCAGCCGCACAACCTGCCCATGACTTACGTCGGCGCCATGCTGCTGTGGGTGGGCTGGTTCGGCTTCAACGCCGGCTCCTCGCTGGCCGCCAACGAAGGCGCCACGCTGGCCTTCTTCAACACCATGATCGCCACCGCGGGCGCCGTGCTGGCCTGGCTCTTCACCGAGTGGGCCGTCAAGGGCAAGCCCTCGATGCTGGGCGCGGCCTCGGGCGCGTGGCCGGCCTGGTGGGCATCACTCCGGCCGCCGGCCTGGTGGGCCCGGCGGGCGGCGCTCGTCATCGGCATCGCCGCCCGGCATCATCTGCGTGTGGGGCGTGAACGGCCTGAAGCGCCTGCTGCGCGCCGACGATGCGCTGGACGTGTTCGGCGTGCACGGCGTGGGCGGCATCGTAGGCGCCCTGCTGACCGGCGTGTTCAACGCCCAGGCCCTGGGCGGCCCGGGCCTGGCCGAGCCCGGCATGATCCTGGGCCAGGTGTGGGTGCAGCTCGAAGGCGTGCTGCTGACCATCGTGTGGTCGGCCATCGTGGCCTGGATCGCCTACAAGATCGCCAACGCCCTGTGCGGACTGCGCGTGCCCGAAGACCAGGAACGCGAGGGCCTGGACGTCACCAGCCACGGCGAATCGGCCTACCACAGCTGATCAGGCCCCCGCGCTTCCCGGCCCCTGAGGCGCCGGGAGGCCGCCGGCCCCAAGCAAAACGCCCGCGGGAAGGCATTCCCGCGCGTTTTGCCTTTCGTGCCGCTTGCGCGCCGTCAGTCGAGTTCGTCGAGGTCCACGGGCAGCGCGCGGTTCAGCGCCGCGGCCACTTTCACCCGCAGGGCGTTGGAATGCGCGCGCCGGATTTCGCGCTTGACGTCGAGCAGTTGCTGCGGGTGCATGGAGAACTCCGTCAGGCCCAGCCCGAGCAGCAGCCGCGTCATCCGCGCATCGCCCGCCATCTCGCCGCATACCGCGACGGGCTTGCCGGCCCGCTCGCCGGCGTTGATGGTGTTGGCCACCAGCCGCAGCACCGCCGGGTGCAGCGGATCGTACAGCCCCGCCACGTCGTGGTCGCCGCGGTCGATGGCCAGCGTGTACTGGATCAGGTCGTTGGTGCCGATGGAAAGAAAATCCAGCGCCTGCGCGAAGGGTTCGATGGCGATGGCGATAGCCGGCACTTCCACCATGGCGCCCACGTCCATGCGGGCCGCGTAGGGCTGCCCCCTGGGCGTCGAGCTCGCGCGCGCCGATTTCGACAGCCTCACCTATCTGTCCAGCACCCGCGTATATGCGGGCGGCGGCGACACGCGGGAAACCGCCCGGCTGCACGTCGATCCCTCGGCCCCGGGCGACCTGTACAACCTGTCCAAGCTGATGGGCGAGTCCCTCTGCCTGCATGGCGGCCGGCGGCCAAGGTTGCGCGCCTGTCCAACGTCGTGGGCTTGCGCGATACGCCCGACAGCTTCATCGACCAACTGCTCGACGAAGGCGCGCGCCATGGCGTGATCCGGCTGCGCACCACACTGGATTCACGCAAAGACTATATCCACGTCGACGATGCCGTTGCCCAGATCCTGGCCCTGGCGCTCAGCGACGAGGCCGGCATCTTCAACATCGCGCAAGGCGCGGGCGCCAGCAACGGCCAGGTGGCGCAATGGATCGCCCGCAAGCTCGGCTATCGCATCGAGGTCTGCGACGCGGCGGCGCGCTGGGACTTCCCCGACATCGACGTCGGCGCTTCCAGTCGCGCTTCGGCATGCCGCCCCGCCCCTTCGACGACGCCTTTCCCCTGTATCTCGATCAGTACCGCCAGCACAAAGGAATCTGAATGTCCTACCTCGAAACCACGCCCGACGCGCATCCGGAGTACCGCGAAGAGAAGGCGGCGCGCATCGCCTCCTTCGCCGCCGATGAAGAATTCCGCGCCCTTTCCGTGGCCTGGCGCCAGATGGCGCTGGAGCGCAAGTACATGAACAACTTCTCCTGGCTGGGCCGCCCGCTCATCCAGCTTCCCATGGACGCCATGGCCATGCAGGAGATCATCTGGGCAGTCAAGCCGGATCTCATCATCGAGACCGGCATCGCGCACGGCGGCTCGCTGATGCTGTCGGCCTCCATGCTGGAGCTGCTGGGCCGGGGCGAGGTCGTCGGCGTCGATATCGAGATCCGTCCGCACAACCGCCAGGCCATCGAAGCGCATCCGCTGGCCCGCCGCATCCATCTCGTGGAAGGCTCCAGCATCGACCCCGCCACCATTTCCCGGGTCCGCGCCCATGCCGAGGGCAAGAAGAACGTCCTGGTCTGCCTGGATTCCAACCACACCCACGATCACGTGCTCGCCGAACTCAACGCCTATGCGGACCTGGTGAGCCCGGGCAGCTACTGCGTGGTGTTCGACACCTTCGTGGAAGACATGCCGGCCGATTACCAATGGCCGGGCCGTGACTGGGGCAAGGGCAACAACCCCAAGACAGCGGTATGGGAATGGCTGCGCAGCCACCCCGAGTTCGAAATCGACCGCTCGGTCGAGGACCGCCTGCTGGTGACCTCGGCGCCCGACGGCTTCCTGCGCCGCAAGGCCTGAACGGGGCCGCCGCCATGATCCGCATCGACGCCTCGGCGCGCGTGTCTCCCCTGGCCGATATCGAGGACTCCGTCCGCGGAACCGTGATCGAGATCGGTCCCGGCGCCGTGGTGGACGCGTTCGTGAAGATCAAGCCGGCCGGCGGCACGGGAGACGTGGTCATCGGCGAGAACAGCGTCATCAATTCCGGCTGCGTGCTCTACACCGGCAACGGCATCCGCATCGGCCGCGGCGTGGCGGTGGCGGCCAACTGCACTTTCGCGCCCACCAACCATGAGTTCCGCCGCAAAGACCTGCCCATCCGTCAGCAGGGGTTCCGGCCCGGCAAAGGCGGCATCGTGGTCGAAGACGACGTCTGGATCGGCGCCAATTGCGTGCTGCTCGACGGTGCGGTGCTGCGCCAGGGCTGCGTAATTGCCGCCGGCACTGTCGTGCGCGGCGAGGTCGATGCCTACTCGATCCAGGGCGGCAATCCGATGCGGCGGCTGGGGCAACGGGAAAACACCGGCGAACCCGCGTAACCCGGCCTCTTTGCCGGGGGGAGCCGCCCGCTCCCGCATCCACTCCGGCCGCGTCGTCCAGACCCGCATCGCAGTCGGGCGGGCAAACGCGGTTCGTCTGCGGCCATAGGACAATGCCGCTGCGCGACCTTTTCAAATCGCACCCTTTTTCCTCGCTATTCCAGATTTGCCGGGCGCCAGCCGTGCGCCATAATGGCGCCGCACATAGTTGTATCTATTTTTTTCTAATCATGAGCGGCACTTCTCCTGATCCGCACTCCTCACTACCGGCATCCTCTTCCGCCCAGGACGGGGCGCGAATCGACGAGCAGACCCGCCGCCTGCAGGAAGAAAACCAGGCCTTGCGCGAGCTGCTCGCGGCGCAGGTGCAAGCGCAATTGCCGCCAGCGCGCGCGCCGCACCCGTTCAAGCGCCTGGGCTGGTGGCTGATTTCCGCGCCCGGCGCGGCGGCGGCGCGCTGGTTGCGGACCTTGCGCCGCGAAACCCCGCCGATTACCGGGCGCAAGCTGGGCTGCGCCACGGTCACGGTGCTGTACACCCTGGCCATCTACGGCGCGCTGGTGCTGCTGGTGGTCTACTGGAGCACGCCCAACGTCAGCCGGGTGGCCATGCCCGCCGCGCATCCGGTGCCGCTGCCTTTGCAGGCCCTGCCCGCGCTGCAGGCCGAATCGCTGCCCCCGCCGCCGGCTCCGGAGGCAGCCGGCGAGGAAGCGCCGCCCACGCCGCCGCCTTCGGAGCGGCCAGCGAGAAAAGGGCGGCCCCGACCATGCCGGACAGCCCGCCCCCGCCGCCAAGCCCGCCGACACGCCGCAAGCCCTGCACCAAGACGCGCCCAGAACGCAGGCGGCGGTTCCTTCCCCTGCCGGACTGCAGTCACCCTGCGCATTACGGAGATCCCGGCGCAGACCCGCGGGCCTGGCTGCGGCGAACTGCACCAGGCGCTGGACGCCTGCGCGGAGCGCGGGTTCTTCGAGCGCCCGGAATGCGCCTGGAAAGCGCGCGAACGGTACTGCGCGCCGCATCGCGCCTGGGGCGCGGTCAAGGAGTGCCCGGACCGGCCTTGAGCGGGCATGCGCCCGAATCGAAGTTCAATGAACCCACCGGCCGTCGCGGCCTGAGCCAGGCCGAGGCCGCCGCCATCGCCGGCATGCCGCAATCCAACGTCCCCGGGTCCGCCGCTGCAAGCTGCGGAACATTTCGCCGGAACGCCTGATGCGGCCCCTGGTGGCGCTGGACCAGCATGCCGGGATCGCGGTGGCGCCGGCACGCCGGTCCTGCAAACGCGGCATTTCCGTCGCCGCATGACGCTGCGACGCGCGTCCGCGGAATGCTTTGGCTTTGCGCCGCGCCCGGTCCGCGCCATAATGCGCAACCGCGGCTTGCGCCGCCCCTCATGCACAGGAACTCCTGAATATGGACGCTACCCTCAGCAGCACCGTCGACACCGCCCTGGCTTTGCAGGGCGCGAACGTCAATCAGGAGATCCAGGCCCGGGTGCTGAAAAAGGCCCTGGATGCGCAGGCCGATACGGCCCTGACCCTGATGCAATCGCTGCCGGTGCTCGCCGTGGACGCAACGCTGGGTTCGCGCATCGACACCTACGCCTGACCGGCCGCGACGACCGGCAGCGCCTGCGCCCGCCCACAGCCTGGCGGACGCCGCAATAAGCGCGTCACGCTCGCCACAAGCGCCAGCCGATCAAGAAAAACGCCGGCCCTTTGGAGGAACCGGCGTTTTCCGTTGCACCCTGCGGCTTGCCCGCGGACTTATTTCTTCTTCATCGGCGGCAAGTCCGTGCACACGCCTTCGGCGACTTCGGCGGCCATGCCGACGGATTCGCCCAGGGTCGGGTGCGGATGGATGGTCTTGGCGATGTCGACGACGTCGGCGCCCATTTCCACGGCCAGGGCCAGTTCGCTGATGAGGTCGCCGGCGTGGGTGCCGACGATGCCGCCGCCGAGGATGCGGTGCGTTTCGGCGTCGAAGATGAGCTTGGTGAAGCCTTCGTCGCGGCCGTTGGCGATGGCGCGGCCGGAAGCGGCCCAGGGGAAGACGCCCTTCTCGATCTTGATGCCCTGCTTCTTGGCTTCGTCTTCGGTGAGGCCGACCCACGCGACTTCGGGGTCGGTGTAGGCCACCGAGGGAATGACGCGGGCGTCGAAGAACGACTTCTGGCCGGCGGCCGCTTCGGCGGCGACGTGGCCTTCATGGACGGCCTTGTGGGCGAGCATGGGCTGGCCGACGATGTCGCCGATGGCGTAGATGTGGGGCACGTTGGTGCGCATCTGGCGGTCGACTTCGATGAAGCCGCGGTCGGTAACGGCGATGCCCGCCTTGTCCGCGCCGATCTTCTTGCCGTTGGGGCTGCGGCCCACGGCCTGGAGCACCAGATCGTAGCGCTGGGGCTCCTTGGGCGCGCCTTCGCCTTCGAAGNGCGCATTCCGGGCGCTCGAAGAACCCGCGCTCCGCGCAGGCGTCCAGCGCCTGGCGCAGTTCGCGCAGCCAGGCCCGGGGGTCTGGGCCGGGATCTCCGTAATGCGCAGGGTGACTGCAGTCCGGCAGGGGAAGGAACCGCCGCCTGCGTTCTGGGCGCGTCTTGGTGCAGGGCTTGCGGCGTGTCGGCGGGCTTGGCGGCGGGGGCGGGGCTGTCCGGCATGGTCGGGGCCGCCCTTTTCTCGCTGGCCGGCTCCGAAGGCGGCGGCGTGGGCGGCGCTTCCTCGCCGGCTGCCTCCGGAGCCGGCGGCGGGGGCAGCGATTCGGCCTGCAGCGCGGGCAGGGCCTGCAAAGGCAGCGGCACCGGATGCGCGGCGGGCATGGCCACCCGGCTGACGTTGGGCGTGCTCCAGTAGACCACCAGCAGCACCAGCGCGCCGTAGATGGCCAGGGTGTACAGCACCGTGACCGTGGCGCAGCCCAGCTTGCGCCCGGTAATCGGCGGGGTTTCGCGGCGCAAGGTCCGCAACCAGCGCGCCGCCGCCGCGCCGGGCGCGGAAATCAGCCACCAGCCCAGGCGCTTGAACGGGTGCGGCGCGCGCGCTGGCGGCAATTGCGCTTGCACCTGCGCCGCGAGCAGCTCGCGCAAGGCCTGGTTTTCTTCCTGCAGGCGGCGGGTCTGCTCGTCGATTCGCGCCCCGTCCTGGGCGGAAGAGGATGCCGGTAGTGAGGAGTGCGGATCAGGAGAAGTGCCGCTCATGATTAGAAAAAAATAGATACAACTATGTGCGGCGCCATTATGGCGCACGGCTGGCGCCCGGCAAATCTGGAATAGCGAGGAAAAAGGGTGCGATTTGAAAAGGTCGCGCAGCGGCATCGGCGGCGGGGGCAGCGATTCGGCCTGCAGCGCGGGCAGGGCCTGCAAAGGCAGCGGCACCGGATGCGCGGCGGGCATGGCCACCCGGCTGACGTTGGGCGTGCTCCAGTAGACCACCAGCAGCACCAGCGCGCCGTAGATGGCCAGGGTGTACAGCACCGTGACCGTGGCGCAGCCCAGCTTGCGCCCGGTAATCGGCGGGGTTTCGCGGCGCAAGGTCCGCAACCAGCGCGCCGCCGCCGCGCCGGGCGCGGAAATCAGCCACCAGCCCAGGCGCTTGAACGGGTGCGGCGCGCGCGCTGGCGGCAATTGCGCTTGCACCTGCGCCGCGAGCAGCTCGCGCAAGGCCTGGTTTTCTTCCTGCAGGCGGCGGGTCTGCTCGTCGATTCGCGCCCCGTCCTGGGCGGAAGAGGATGCCGGTAGTGAGGAGTGCGGATCAGGAGAAGTGCCGCTCATGATTAGAAAAAAATAGATACAACTATGTGCGGCGCCATTATGGCGCACGGCTGGCGCCCGGCAAATCTGGAATAGCGAGGAAAAAGGGTGCGATTTGAAAAGGTCGCGCAGCGGCATTGTCCTATGGCCGCAGACGAACCGCGTTTGCCCGCCCGACTGCGATGCGGGTCTGGACGACGCGGCCGGAGTGGATGCGGGAGCGGGCGGCTCCCCC
The DNA here is from genome assembly GCF_001270295.1 of Achromobacter sp. DMS1. NCBI lineage: Bacteria > Pseudomonadati > Pseudomonadota > Betaproteobacteria > Burkholderiales > Alcaligenaceae > Achromobacter > Achromobacter sp. DMS1. The sequence continues at coordinate 8,329 of NZ_LHSJ01000233.1, forward strand.
CGGCAAAGAGGCCGGGTTACGCGGGTTCGCCGGTGTTTTCCCGTTGCCCCAGCCGCCGCATCGGATTGCCGCCCTGGATCGAGTAGGCATCGACCTCGCCGCGCACGACAGTGCCGGCGGCAATTACGCAGCCCTGGCGCAGCACCGCACCGTCGAGCAGCACGCAATTGGCGCCGATCCAGACGTCGTCTTCGACCACGATGCCGCCTTTGCCGGGCCGGAACCCCTGCTGACGGATGGGCAGGTCTTTGCGGCGGAACTCATGGTTGGTGGGCGCGAAAGTGCAGTTGGCCGCCACCGCCACGCCGCGGCCGATGCGGATGCCGTTGCCGGTGTAGAGCACGCAGCCGGAATTGATGACGCTGTTCTCGCCGATGACCACGTCTCCCGTGCCGCCGGCCGGCTTGATCTTCACGAACGCGTCCACCACGGCGCCGGGACCGATCTCGATCACGGTTCCGCGGACGGAGTCCTCGATATCGGCCAGGGGAGACACGCGCGCCGAGGCGTCGATGCGGATCATGGCGGCGGCCCCGTTCAGGCCTTGCGGCGCAGGAAGCCGTCGGGCGCCGAGGTCACCAGCAGGCGGTCCTCGACCGAGCGGTCGATTTCGAACTCGGGGTGGCTGCGCAGCCATTCCCATACCGCTGTCTTGGGGTTGTTGCCCTTGCCCCAGTCACGGCCCGGCCATTGGTAATCGGCCGGCATGTCTTCCACGAAGGTGTCGAACACCACGCAGTAGCTGCCCGGGCTCACCAGGTCCGCATAGGCGTTGAGTTCGGCGAGCACGTGATCGTGGGTGTGGTTGGAATCCAGGCAGACCAGGACGTTCTTCTTGCCCTCGGCATGGGCGCGGACCCGGGAAATGGTGGCGGGGTCGATGCTGGAGCCTTCCACGAGATGGATGCGGCGGGCCAGCGGATGCGCTTCGATGGCCTGGCGGTTGTGCGGACGGATCTCGATATCGACGCCGACGACCTCGCCCCGGCCCAGCAGCTCCAGCATGGAGGCCGACAGCATCAGCGAGCCGCCGTGCGCGATGCCGGTCTCGATGATGAGATCCGGCTTGACTGCCCAGATGATCTCCTGCATGGCCATGGCGTCCATGGGAAGCTGGATGAGCGGGCGGCCCAGCCAGGAGAAGTTGTTCATGTACTTGCGCTCCAGCGCCATCTGGCGCCAGGCCACGGAAAGGGCGCGGAATTCTTCATCGGCGGCGAAGGAGGCGATGCGCGCCGCCTTCTCTTCGCGGTACTCCGGATGCGCGTCGGGCGTGGTTTCGAGGTAGGACATTCAGATTCCTTTGTGCTGGCGGTACTGATCGAGATACAGGGGAAAGGCGTCGTCGAAGGGGCGGGGCGGCATGCCGAAGCGCGACTGGAAGCGCCCGACGTCGATGTCGGGGAAGTCCCAGCGCGCCGCCGCGTCGCAGACCTCGATGCGATAGCCGAGCTTGCGGGCGATCCATTGCGCCACCTGGCCGTTGCTGGCGCCCGCGCCTTGCGCGATGTTGAAGATGCCGGCCTCGTCGCTGAGCGCCAGGGCCAGGATCTGGGCAACGGCATCGTCGACGTGGATATAGTCTTTGCGTGAATCCAGTGTGGTGCGCAGCCGGATCACGCCATGGCGCGCGCCTTCGTCGAGCAGTTGGTCGATGAAGCTGTCGGGCGTATCGCGCAAGCCCACGACGTTGGACAGGCGCGCAACCTTGGCCGGCCGGCCGCCATGCAGGCAGAGGGACTCGCCCATCAGCTTGGACAGGTTGTACAGGTCGCCCGGGGCCGAGGGATCGACGTGCAGCCGGGCGGTTTCCCGCGTGTCGCCGCCGCCCGCATATACGCGGGTGCTGGACAGATAGGTGAGGCTGTCGAAATCGGCGCGCGCGAGCAGCTCGCGCAGTACGCAGACGTGGGCCTCGACCGTGTCCAGGGGACGGGTCCGGAAGTCGGATGTCAGGCCGATCGCGTAGACCACGTGGCCCAGCGGGCGCGCCAGCACGGCGTCATCGCCGCGCGAGGGAACGTAGACATCCATGCCCCGGCCCCGCAGCGCGGCCGCGAGGTGGCGGCCGATGAATCCCGTGCCGCCCAGCACCGTGACCCTTGCCGCTTTCACCCTTCGTGCTCCGGATCGACACGCAGCTCCGGCACGGCGGTCGCCAGCCGGGCGCCCCAGCCGCGGCGCGCGTACTCGAGCTGGGCATGCACCTCGGAGCGCAGGTTCCAGGGCAGCACCACGATGTATTCCGGGCGGTCTGCGCTCAGGCGCTCCTCGCCTACGATGGGGATGTGGCTGCCCGGCAGAAACCGCCCCTGCTTGGCGGGGTTGCGGTCCACCACATAGGGCAGCAGGTCGGGCCGGATGCCGGCGAAATTCAGCAGGGTATTGCCCTTGGCGGCCGCGCCATAGGCGGCCACCCGGCGTCCTTCGCGGCGCATGTCGAGCAGGAAGCTGAGCAGGCCGTTCTTGACGCGCTCGGCCTGGGCCTGGAAGCCCTGGTAGAAGGCAGCGGTTTCCATGCCGGCCGCGCGTTCCTGCTGCAGCACGTCGCGCACCGCATGCTGGCGTTCGCGCGCGCCGGTGTCGCGCCGCTGCGCATACACGCGCAGGCTGCCGCCATGGGTGGGCAGCGCTTCCACGTCGAACACTTCCAGGCCATTGGCCCGGAATACGTGGGCCACCGCCGTCAGCGAGAGATACGAGTAGTGTTCGTGATATGCCGTGTCGAACTGGCTTTCCTGCACCATGCGCAGCAGATGCGGGAACTCGAAGGTGGCCACGCCCTGCGGCTTGAGCAGCGCCGCGAAACCGCTCACGAAATCGTTGATGTCCGGTACGTGCGCCAGCACGTTGTTGGCGGCGATCAGGTCGGCGCCGCGTCCCGAGGCGGCCAGTTCCCGCGCCAGGTCCACGCCGAAGAAGCGCTGCACGATGTCGATGCCTTTGTCGCGGGCGGCGCTGGCCGTGCTTGCCGTGGGTTCGACGCCATAGCACGGCACGCCCGCCTGCTGCACATATTGCAGCAGGTAGCCGTCGTTGGCGGCCACTTCGCACACCATGCTGTTTCCGTCCAGGCCGAAGCGGCCGATCATGGCCTCGACGTAGCGCCGCGAGTGTTCCAGCCACGACACGGAGTACGAGCTGAAATAGGCATAGTCGTCGGTGAACAGGGCTTCGCGGCCGGCATGGTCTTCCGTCTGCACCAGCCAGCACGACTCGCAGGCCAGCAGGCGCAGCGGAAACCACACTTCCGGGGCGCGCAGCGCGGCCGCGTCCAGGTAGGCGTTGGAGGGCGGCGCATGGCCGAGATCGAGAAAGGGCAGGCGCAGTTCGGCCTGGCAGTGACGGCACTTCACAGTGCGACTCCGGTGAAATCGGCGCCCAGCGGCGGATGCGCCAGGTCGCGTTCGGAAACGAGGACAGGGGGCAGGGGCCAGGCGATGCCCAGGCGGGCGTCGCCGAAATGCACGCCGGCTTCGGCCTGCGGGACATAAGGCGCGCTGTGGCAGTACACCAGTTCCGCGTCGTCGGTGAGCGCCTGGAATCCATGCGCGAAGCCCTGCGGTATGAGCAGCGCGCGGCCATTGCGCGCCGACAGCCGCTCGGCGTGCCATTGCAGAAAAGTGGGCGAGCCGGCGCGCAGGTCCACCGCCACGTCCCAGACCTCGCCGCGGATGCAGCTCACCAGCTTCTGCTCGGCGTGAGGCGGCAGTTGGTAGTGCATGCCGCGCACCGTGCCGGCGCGGGCGGTGTAGGTATGGTTGACCTGCTCTATGGCCGCATGCCAGCCGCAGGCGCGCAGCCCGGCCGCGTCGAAGATTCTCGCCAGGAACCCGCGCGCGTCGCCGCGCGGCTGCCGCACGACGATTTTCAGCCCGGCCAGGGAAGTCTCCAGAATCTCGAAGCTCATGCGGCGGCCTCGTAGGCATCGATGTCCGCGTCGCAGAGCGCGCGCGCGTCGGCGCCTTCGGCGTGGGCGCGRAACGTGGCGTTCCCGCTGCCCAAGGAACTGTCGCGCAAGCTCGCGCAGACCGAATCGCCCGAATAGACGCGGCGCCGCCCGTCCGGCGGCGCGCCGACCACCACAGGAGACACTTCATGCAGTTGTATAGCTACTTCCGTAGTTCGGCCGCCTATCGCGTGCGGATCGCCCTCAATCTCAAGGGACTGTCCTATGAGTACCTGCCCGTGCACCTGCTCAAGGACGGCGGCCAGCAGACCTCGGCGAGCTATCGCAAACTGAACCCGACCGCGCTGGTGCCCACGCTGGTCGACGGCGAGGCCGTCATCGGGCAATCGCTGGCGATCATCGAATACCTCGAAGAAACGCATCCCGAGCCGGCCCTGCTGCCGTCCGACCCGGTCGGCCGGGCCCGCGTGCGCGACCTTGCGCTGGGCATCGCCTGCGACACGCACCCGCTGAACAACCTGCGCGTGCTCAAGTACCTCAAGCACACGCTGGGCGTGGACGAAGAGGCCAAGACGGCCTGGTACAGGCACTGGGTGCACCAGGGGCTGGCCGCGATGGAGGCGCAGCTGGCGGGTTCGCCGGCCACGGGCCGCTATTGCCATGGCGACACGCCCACCATGGCCGATCTCTGCCTCGTGCCGCAGGTGGCCAACGCGCGGCGCTTCGACTGCGATCTTTCAGCCATGCCGAACGTCGTGCGCATCGACGCGGCCTGCCGCGAACTGCCGGCTTTCGCCGCGGCCGAGCCGTCCCGGCAGCCCGACGCGGAATAGGGCGGGCGCCTCGCCATTGCCTTGCGGCGGCCGGCGCGCTCGCCCGC
>NZ_LHSJ01000234.1:0-6781 GCF_001270295.1 Achromobacter sp. DMS1
GTGCTGCCCGGCGCCACGGCCTGCACGTCCTTGAACCGCGCGGCCAGGGCGCTGGTGGCCTGCACCAGCAGGCTGGTGTCCAGCCCCACGGCCACGAAGGCGCAGCCCATTTCCAGGTACTTGCGCGCCATGGCCTCGTTGGGCGTCAGGATGCCCGCCGCCTTGCCCGCCTTGCGCACGCGCGCGATGGCGTCGGCAATGGCGGCCTGCACGTCGGCATGGCCCGGGTCGCCCACGTGGCCCAGCGAGGCGGACAGGTCGGCCGGCCCGATGAACACGCCGTCCACGCCTTCGGTGGCGGCGATGGCGTCGAGATTGTCCAGCCCCGCGCGGGTTTCCACCTGCACCAGCACGCAGACCTGTTCGTTGGCTTCCAGGAAGTACCCGGGGCGGCGGCCCCACAGCGAGGCGCGCGCGCCCGCCATGCCGCGGATGCCGCCCTTGCTGTCGTTCTGCGGATAGCGGGCGGCGCGCACGATGCGGCCGGCCTGTTCCGCCGTGTCGACCATGGGAACGAGCAGCGTCTGCGCCCCGAGGTCCAGGTACTGCTTGATGAGCATTTCGCCGACTTCGCCGTGTCCCATGGGCACGCGCGCGATGGGATGGCTGGCCGGATACGCGGCGATCGACTGCAACTGCGACAGCAGGGTCAGGGTGTCGTTGGGGCCGTGCTCGCCATCGATGAGCAGCCAGTCGAAGCCGGCACCGGCGCAGATCTCGGCGGTGTACGGGCTGCCCAGCCCGAGCCACAGGCCGATCTGCGGCTGGCCGGCGCGCAGGGCGGCCTTGAAGCGGTTGACGGGGGTCTGCATCGATACCTCGCGTGGAAAGATGTTCAGGAAAAGCGGAAACGCAGCACGCCCAGCGGGCCGTAGTCGGCTTCGAAGCCATCGCCCTGGCGCGCCGCCACGGGGCGAGTGAACGACCCGGCCAGGATGAGCTGGCCGGGCTGCAGGGTTTCGCCCCACGGCGCCAGCTTGTTGGCAAGCCAGGCCACGCCGATGGCGGGATGGCCCTGCACGCCCGCGGCCAGGCCGGTTTCCTCGACCACGCCGTTCTGGCGCAGCACCGCGCCGCACCAGGGCAGATCGAGGCCGGCGGGGTCCGCCCGCCTGCCGCCGACGACCACCCCGGCGTTGGCCGCATTGTCGCTGATCGTATCGTAGACCTTGCGCATGGCGCGCGTGTGGCGGTCGAACTGTTCGATACGGGCGTCGATGATCTCGATGGCCGGTGTCACGTAGTCGGTGGCGTCCAGCACGTCCTGCAGCGTGACCTCCCCGGCCCGGCCGGAACCGCCCAGCGGCGACTTCAGCACGAAAGCGAGCTCCACCTCCACGCGCGGCGCGATGAAGCGGGAAGCGGGAATGGCCAGTTCCTGGCCTTCCACGCAGGTAAAAAGCATGGAATCGAGCAGCGTGCCGAAATCGGGCTCGTCGATCTGGCTGGCCTGCTGCATGGCGCGCGAGGTCAGGCCGATCTTGTGGCCGATGATCTTGCGGCCGGCGGCGACCTGCATACGCACCCAGGTCCGCGAAACGCGATAGCCGTCTTCGATGGTCATGCCGGGGTAGCGCTTGGAAAAATGCTCCACCTGCATGCGCGATTTCTCGCTGGCGTCGAGTTCCTGCGCGAGCTGGATCAGAAGTTCGTCGGAAAACATGGTCTGGATGCTCCAAGGCGCCGGCAAGGCCGGACGCGGGCGTCTCTAGCGGGAAAAAAGCGGATGCAGGGTGCTGTGCTTGCCGTCGTAAACCTGGCCGGGGCTTTCATCCACCTGCACGGTGAGGCCCAGGTGCCCGGCGGCGAAAACCGGCGCCAGGTGCTCGCGCGCGCAGGCCAGCAGCGCATCGCCCGCGGCCTGCCTGACCGCATCGGAGCGGCCCCGCCCCATGCGCAGGTTGACGTAGACGAAACCGTAATCGCCGTCGCCTCCCGCGGCCTTGCCGGCCGCGCCGCCGTCGGCCACGGCGTAGTGGGGGGCGGGATAGGCGTAGACGCGCGTGCCGCCCGTGGGAAAGACCTGGCTGCCGTCTTCGGCGCGCACCGCGAGCATGGCGTCGGCCAGCTTGCGGCACAAGCCGCCCATGTCGGCGCGGGCGTCCAGGTTGCCGGTGTAGAGGATGACGACGTGGGGCATGGCAGTCCTTGCGCAGCGTTTATCCGAGGGTGATGTGGGCCCGCTGGATGATGTCGGCGTACTTGGCGGTTTCGCTGGACACGAAGGCGGCGAACTGCTCCACGCTGCCCGATTGCTCCACGATGCCGCCCCTGGCGAACACTTCCCGCACGTTGGGCGCGGCCAGGGCCTGGTTGACCTCGGCATTGATGCGCCGGACGATGGCGTCCGGCGTGCCGGCGGGTGCGAGCAGGCCCTGCCAGGAGTTCGACTCGATGGGCGCGCCCTGCTCCGCCAGCGTGGGAATGCCGGGCGCGAAGCGCGAACGCTGCAGCGTGGCCATGCCCAGCGCGACCAGCTTGCCGCGCTCGACGTGCGCGCGGAACTCGGACCAGTTGCCGAACATCACGGACACCTGCCCGCCCAGCAGGTCGGTCAGCGCCGGGCCCTGGCCCTTGTACGGCACGTGCACCATGTCGATGCCGAGCTTCTGGCACAGCGCGGCCGCCGACAGGTGGGCCGAGGTGCCGTTGCCGAACGAGGCGTAGGTCAGCGTGCCCGGCTCGTCCGAGGCCGCCTTCTTCAGGTCGGCCAGGGTCTTGAGCCCGCTGTCCGGGTGGGTCGCCAGCACGTGCTCCGACAGGCCCATGAGCGCCACGGGGCGCAGGTCGCGCGCGGTGTCGTAGGGCAGGTTCTTCACCAGGGTCTTGTTGGCCGTGAAGCTGTTGGCCACGCACACCAGCGTGTAGCCGTCCGCGGGCTGCTTGGCGACGTAGTCCACGCCGATCACGGTGCCCGCGCCGGGCTTGTTCTCCACGATGACGGACACGCCCAGCTGCCTGGACAGCTCGCTGCCGATGAGGCGCGTCACCATGTCAGTGGTGCCGCCGGGCGGGAACGGCACCACGATGCGCACGGGCCTGGCGGGCCAGGCGCCCTGAGCGGCCCGCGCCAGGCCGCATGAGCAGGCCAGCGCGGCGGCGGCCGAAGCCTGCAGGAATTGACGACGTTGCATGGATGTCTCCTGGTTGTTCTCTTTGCCTTGGGCCGCCGTCTCAGGCGCCCCAGCGGGGAATGTGATGAGAGCCCAGCGACACGGCGACGTTCTTGGGCTCGCAGAAAACTTCATAGCTCCAGGTGCCGCCTTCGCGGCCCGTGCCCGATGCCTTGGTGCCGCCGAAGGGCTGGCGCAGGTCGCGCACGTTCTGGCTGTTGACGAAGCACATGCCGGCCTCGATGGCCGCGGCCACCCGGTGGCCGCGGCCGAGGTTCTCCGTCCAGACGTAGCTCGACAGGCCGTAGACGGTGTCGTTGGCCAGGCGCACGGCTTCTTCTTCGTCGCCGAACGGGATAATGCACGCCACGGGGCCGAAGATCTCGTCCTGGGCGATCCGCATGCGGTTGTCCACGTCGGCGAACACGGTGGGCAACACGTAGTTGCCCTTGCGCACGCGGGCCGGCAGCGGGGGCGTTTCCAGGCCGCCGCACAGCATGCTGGCGCCCTCTTTCCGGCCCAGCTCGATGTAGCGGCGCACCTTGGCCAGGTGATTGGCGCTGATCATGGGGCCGACGATGGTCTGCTCGTCCAGCGGGTCGCCCACGGCGATCTTGCGGGCGCGCTCCACGAAGCGCTCGACGAAGCGGGGATAGATGCCATTCTGCACCAGGATGCGGCTGCCGGCCGTGCAGCGCTCGCCATTGTTGGAAAAGATCATGAAGACGGCGGCGTCCAGCGCGCGCTCGAAGTCGGCGTCGTCGAAGATCACGAACGGACTCTTGCCGCCCAGCTCCATGCTGAACTTCTTCAGGCCGGCCGCCTGCACGATGCGGTTGCCGGTGGCCGTCGAGCCGGTGAACGACACGGCGCGCACGTCGCGGTGCGCGACCAGCGGCTCGCCCGCATCCTTGCCGTAGCCATGCACCAGGTTGAGCACGCCGGCCGGAATGCCGGCCTCCAGCGCCAGCTCGCCCAGGCGCGCGGCCGACAGCGGCGAAAGCTCGCTCATCTTGAGCACCGCCGTGTTGCCGAAGGCCAGGCAGGGCGCGACCTTCCAGGTGGCCGTCATGAACGGCACATTCCAGGGCGAGATCAGCGCACACACGCCCACCGGATGGAACAGCGTGTAGTTCAGGTGGGTGGCGGTGGGATAGGTGTGGCCGTCCACCCGGGTGCACATCTCGGCGAAGTAGTAGAAGTTGTCGGCCGCGCGCGGCACGAGTTGCCTGCCGGTCTGGGCGATGACCTGTCCGCAGTCGTCGGTCTCGGTCTGCGCGATGTCGGGCGCATGGCGGGCGATCAGGTCGCCCAGCTTGCGTATGAGCCTGGCGCGCTCCGGCGCGGGCGTGCCGGCCCATTTGGGAAAGGCCGCGCGCGCCGCGGCCACGGCGGCGTCCACTTCGGCCGCTCCGCCCGCCGCGACCTCGGCCAGCACTTCCTGCGTGGCGGGATTGACGGTTTCGAAATAGTCCTGGCCGGCGACGGCCTTGCCGTCGATGAGATGGTCGATGCGCATGAAGGAATTCCGGATAAAGAGAGATGCCGCGCCGCGTCAGTGCGACGGCGGCGCGGGCGGTTCGCCGGCAATGGTATTGACCAGCCGGCCCACGCCCTCGACTTCCGTGACGATCTCGTCGCCCGCCTTGGAATCCGCCACGCCGACGGGCGTGCCGGTCAGGATCAGGTCGCCGGGGTTGAGCGTCATGAAACCCGACAGGTGCGCGATCAGCGCAGGAATGTCGTGCACCATGTCGCGCGTGTTGCCGTCCTGCTTCAGCTCGCCGTTGACCCAACTGCGCAGGCGCAGGTTCATGGGATCGGGAATGTCGGCCGCGTCCACGAACCACGGCCCCACTGGCGTGGCGCCGTCGCGGTTCTTCACGCGCAGGTTCGGCCGGTAGAAATTCTCGAGATAGTCGCGGATGGCGTAGTCGTTGGCCGCGCAGTAGCCCGCCACCACGTCGTAGGCCCGTTGGCGCGGCACGTTGCGGCACGTCTTGCCGATCACCACGCCCAGCTCGCATTCGAAGTGCATGTAGTCCACGTCGGCAGGACGCCAGGTCTTGCCGCGGTGCCCTTGCAGCGCGTTCGGCCCCTTGAGGAAGACGAGCGGTTCCTCGGGCGCCTTGTTGAAGGCGATTTCCTTGGCATGGTCGGCGTAGTTCAGCCCCAGCACGAAGACGGTGCCGAATTCCAGCGGAGGCAGCCACTGCGCCTCGGCCTCGTCCAGCAGGCGGCCGTCGGGCAGCCTCACCCGTCCGTCCGCGCCCTCCGTCACCTCGACGACCCGGCCCTCGTAGCGTATGCGTCCGTGTTTCATGCCTGCGCTCCTTCCTGCGCCGCGGCCGCCTCGGCCACGATGCGATGCGCCAGCCGGCCCAGGCCCGGCGCCTCGATCTCCACCAGGTCGCCCGGACGCGCCAGCGGCGAGCCCTCGCCCGGCCCCAGCAGCAGCACGTCGCCGCGCGAGAGCGTCATGAACGCCGTTACGTCGGCAATCAGTTGCGCGGCCGGCCTCACCAGTCCGGCAAAACCGCGCCGCCAGGCGGGCCGGCCGTTGATCGAAACCTGCAGCGTGGCGGACGCGATGTCGTAGCCGTCGCCCGGCGCGTATGGCCCGCTCATGGGGCAGAAGCCGTCGCGGCAACGCTGGCGGATCGCGGGGCGGAAATAATTGTCGTGCGGCAAGGTGATGTCGCAGGCCAGCACGAAACCCGCCACGTGGGCCATGGCGTCGCGTACCTCCACGCGCGTGGCGGGCGCGCCGATGAGCAGGCCGATGGTGGCATCGAGCCGGACCGCCCCGGGTTCGGCGGGAATCGCCACGGCGGCGCCGTCGCGCGCATAGGTGTTGCGCGGCTTGATGTACAGCACCGGCGCCCTGGGCGCGGCCTTGTAGGGAGGCGCGTCAAACTGCGGCGCCAGCCGCCGCACGGTAGCGGCGTCGTTAAGCAGCACGCCGTACACCGTGCCCAGGGGCTGCCCGTCGTCGAGAAGAAAGGGTTGCGGTTTCATGATGGATATTTAGTTAACATGATAATTATTATCCGGCCGACCACCCCCGTCAATCGAACGGCCCGCAGGGTTTTCCCGCAACGGCAGGGCAAAAACAAACAGGCCCCGCGGGGCCTGTTTGAATGGTGCATGGACGAAAACGCGCGAACAGCGCATGGGGATCCGTTCCCCGCCATGGCGCGCCGGCGTCCCGCTATGGCTCGGCCGCAGCGGGACGCGCTTCGGACAGGCGCCTAGGCCTGGCGATTGCCGAACAGGCTGGACAGCGAGCCCAGCAGTTCCGCGGGGTTGAAACCCTGCTGGCCTTCCTGGACCTGCCCCGAGGGCGTGGCCTGGTCCACCAGTTGCGGCAGCAATTGCGACAGCGTAGCCAGCACCGAATCCTGGTCCTGCCCGGTCTTGGCGGCCAGCTCGTCCACCATGCCAGGCTCCAGCACCTGGCCGAGCTGGCCGGGGCTGACCGGCTGGTTCTGCCCGGTGCCGACCCAGGAAGCCACGATTTCGCCCAGGCCGCCCTTCTGGAAGCTGGCGATCAGGCCGGACAGGCCGCCCGGGTATTTGTTCAGCAGTTCGATCAGGGCGGGCAGCAGCGCGGCGGCGGCCAGCCGCCCGCGGCTCCGCCCTTTGCCTCAGAGGCCCTGTTTGCCTTC
>NZ_LHSJ01000235.1:0-6765 GCF_001270295.1 Achromobacter sp. DMS1
CCCCGCTTCAATTTCCGGGCCCAGCGGCAAGGGAGCGAGACTATAGCACAGATTTTAAAACTGTCGCGCGGCTGCCATCAATCGCTGCCGGCGGGCGGCTCCCTTTTCTTCCTCTCTATATATAGGAGCCGCGAAAGCCCTCTACGCCTGCGCTTCACCAGAGCAACAGGTGCGCGTCGCGCACGCGCTGCAGCTCGCGCCGGCCCCAGGCTTCGTTGACCAGCCAGCAGGGAGCGCCGATGTCCCTGAGCTGGAAGTCGTCCATTTCCACGGCCTGGGCGATCATCCGGCGCCTCATGCGCGTGCGGCGCAGCACGTCGAGGGCCCGGGCCAGCCACCCGGCCGCGTTCGGTACGGGGCGCGCCGCGGCGCCGCCGCGGCAATCAAGAGGGATCGACTTCGAGGGCGTGCACATGATGAGTCTCCTTCGGTGATCTGGTATGGTTAGGCTAACCGTCCATACCTGCCCTGAATATCGAATGTTTTTGGCATAATTGGATAGAAACCCTAACCAATTTAGCGTGTGCCAGGATTTGTCCATGCGGCTTCCTCTCCATACCCTGCCGGCGTTTCGCGCTGTGGCCGAATCGCAGAACCTGCGGGCCGCCGCGCAGCGCCTGCATCTGACACACGGGGCCGTCAGCCAGCAGATCAAGCTGCTGGAATCCCGTCTGGGATACGAATTGTTCGAACGCAACGGCCGCGGCATCGTGCTCAATGCGGCCGGGTCCGCCCTGCTGTGCAGCGTGCAGAGCGCGCTGGCCACGCTGGAGGAGGGACTGATGGCGGCGGGCGCGGTGGCCCGGGGCGGCGCGCAGACATTGCGGGTGTCGGTACTGCCCTCTTTCGCGCAGCGCTGGCTGTTACCGCGCATGGCGCGCTGGCGCGAACGCCACCCCGACCTGTCGCTGGAAATCGAGACGTCGCAGCAGGTTGCGGACCTGTACCGCGACGGGTTTCACGCCGCGCTGCGTTCCGGCGAGGGGCCGTGGCCCGGCGTGGAGTCCGAGCCCCTGTTCGACGAGCCGCTGCCGCTCATCGTGCTGGGCTGCCCGGAAACCGCGCAAGCCCTGCCCGACACGCGGCCGGAAACGCTGGCGACGCTGCCGCTGCTGGGCGAGAAGGAACTATGGCAGATCTGGTTCAAGGCGGCGGGCCTGAACCAGCCGGTGAACCCGGTGGCGTCGTTCAACGACGCGGGGCTGATGCTGCAGGCGGCGGAACAGGGGCTGGGCATCGCGCTGGGACGCGAGCTGCTGGCGGCCGACGCGATCTGCGCGGGCAAGCTGGTGCGCCTGTCGCCGATCGGCGTGAACCATGAACTGACGCAGGGATATCACCTGGTCTACCGCCCCAGCCTGCGGGAATGGCCGCCGCTGCTGGCCTTGCGCGCCTGGCTGCGCGACGAGCTGGAACGCTCCCGCAGCAGCCTGGTGACTTCATTGCCCCGCTCGGCGCTGCCGGCGCCGCGCGGCGGCAGGCGCTGAAGCGCTCAGGCCGCTTTGCGCGCGCGGGATTCGGCGCGGGGCAGCATGGAGCCCGTCTCGCCGAACCGCTGGTGCCAGGAGAACGCCTCTTCGAGCAGGTGCGGCGTCTGCCCGCCGCGCCGGCAGGCGCGCTCGAAGTAGTCTTCGAGCGCGTCGCGGTATGCGGGATGCACACAGTGGCGGATGATGGCGCGCGCCCGTTCGCGCGGCGCCAGGCCGCGCAGGTCGGCCAGCCCGCACTCGGTGACCAGCACGTCCACGTCATGCTCGGTGTGATCCACGTGCGACACCATGGGCACGACGCTGGAGATGTCGCCGTTCTTGGCGATGGACTTGGACACGAAGATGGCCAGGTGCGCGTTGCGCGCAAAATCGCCGGAGCCGCCGATGCCGTTCATCATGTGGGTGCCGCCCACGTGGGTGGAGTTCACGTTGCCGTAGATATCGAACTCCAGCGCGGTGTTGATGGCGATGATGCCCAGGCGGCGCACCAGTTCGGGGGCATTGCTGATTTCCTGCGGGCGCAGCACGATGCGCTCGCGGTAGTGCTCGATATTGGCGAGGATTTTCTCGTACACGGGCCGGGACACCGTGATGGAAGACGCCGAGGCGAAGGCGAGCTTGCCCTGGTCCAGCAGTTCGATGGCGCTGTCCTGCAGCACCTCCGAGTACATCGCCAGCCGCTCGAAATCCGAGTCCGCGAATCCGTGCAGCACGGCATTGGCGATGGTGCCTATGCCAGCCTGCAGCGGCAGCAGCGAGCTGCCCAGCCGCCCCGCGGCCACTTCGGCGCGCAGGAACGTGTTGATGTGATTCGCGATGGCGTTGGTTTCCTCGTCCGGCGGCAAAGCGTTGGACGGGCTGTCGGGCTCCTGCGTGACGACGATGGCCGCGATGCGGGCCGGATCCACTTCGATATACGGCGTGCCGATGCGCTGGTCCACCGCCGTGAGCGGAATCGGCTCGCGGCCGGGGCGGTCCGCGGGCACGTAGATGTCGTGCAGCCCTTCGATGCCGGCCGGCACGCTCAGGTTGAGTTCGACGATGACCTGCCGCGCCTGCTGGACGAAGGATGCGGAGTTGCCCACCGACATGGTGGGCACGATGGCTCCGCTTTCCGTAATGGCGGCGGCCTCGATGATGGCGATATCCACGGGCCCGATGTGGCCGGCCCGCAGCAGTTCGGCCGTCTCGGACAGGTGCTGGTCGATGAACGCCACGCCGCCTTCGTTGATCTTGCGGCGCAGCGTGGTGTCCACCTGGAACGGCATGCGGCGGGCGAGCGCATTGGCCTGCGCCAGCAGCTTGTCGGTGTCGTGGCCCAGCGAGGCGCCAGTGATCAGCGTCATGGACAAGGGCTCGCGCTCGGCCCGGCTGGCGATGGCCGCCGGCACGGACTTGCAATCTCCGGCGCGAGTGAAGCCGCTCATGCCCACGGTCATGCCGTTCCTGACGAGCAGGGCAGCCTGTTCGGCGCTGGTGATGCGGTCTTGCAGGCCGGGATGGCGGATGCGGTCGGTATGCATGGGGTGTCTCCAATACGAGGCCGGCGGCTAGCGGTCGGGCGCGCGGCCTGGCCGTCGCGTCCGGGCACCGTCTGTCGCGGCGTTTCCTGGCTGTCCCGCGGCGGGCCGAACCCGGCGGGAATATCTCGGCGCCAGTATAGGAAGGGGAATGCCAAATCACGTAATGACTTAAAATCATTCAATTGAGTCGTTTTTTTCATTATTTGGATCAGGCCGCGTGAAATCCGCGGAGAGGATGGGCGGCAATGGACGTGCGCGCGCTGCGCTATTTCGTCGAAACGGTCAGGCATGCAAGCTTCACGAAGGCGGCCCGGGCGCTCTTCGTGACGCAGTCCACCGTGAGCAAGATGATCCGGCAGCTCGAGGAAGAAGCCGGCACCCAGCTGCTGGTGCGCGACGGGCACACGGCCCGCCCCACCGACACCGGACGGGTGATGTACCAGCGCGGCCAGCAGGTGCTGGAAGCCATGCGGCAGCTGGGCGAGGAAATCCGAGAAACCTCCGACCTGCGGCGCGGCGAGCTGGAGGTGGGCATTCCGCCCATGATCAATCTGCTGTTCACGCCCGTGGTGAAGCGTTTCCGCGAACTGCACCCCGCCGTGCGCCTGACCCTGCGCGAAGGAACGGGCCGCGCGGTGGAAACGCTGGTGGGAGACGGCGAGCTGGAAGTGGGCGCCACCATCCTGCCCGTGGCGCCGGACAGCGGCCTGGAAGTCCGCCCTTTCGGCAGTTATCCCGTGTGGGTCGTCGGGCCGCCGGATTCGCCCTGGGCCGGCAAGAAGTCGCTGCCGCTGACGGCGCTGCGCGATACCCGGCTGCTGATCCCTACCGATGATTTCGCCATGACGCGCCGCCTGCGACAGGGCTTTGCGGCCGCGGGCATCGAGCCGCGCATCGCCGCGCAAAGCGCGCACTGGGATTTCCTGGTGTCCCTGGCCTCGGCCGGCCTGGGCGCGGCCCTGCTGCCCGAACCGCTCGTGCAGCGCATGAAGACGCGCGGGCTGAGCACGGCGCGGCTGGCGCGCTCGGCCATGCAATGGGAAGTGGGCCACATCTGGCGCGCCCCGGTTTCCCGCGCCCCGGGCTACCTTTCCCATGCGGCCCGGGCATGGCTGGAGGTCTGCGACGCCGTGCTGGGCCAGACCGCCCGCGCGCGGTCCGGCGCGCCCCGCATTTGAATCCAAACGTAGGGGTCGTAAGCCGGCATTGCCGCCCCGGTGCGAGGAAGCCGCGGAAGCGGCTCCTTGCCGCCGGGCCGTCCCAAGGCGAGAAGCGCCCGCCCGAGGGGCAGCGAGTCCGCGCGGCAGGCGCGGCGCGAGGCATTTTTTGTTGCACCGTTCCGCCTCCGGCTTGGTATGCTGCCGCCAGCTGGCGAGCGACTCGCATTTCCACAGACATGATGCCCCTTTATTCCTATCGCCCCCCACGCGCGCGCCGCCCCTCCCTCGGGGTCCTGGCCGCCGCCTGGCTGGCTGCCCTGCTTCTGGCGTTCGGCGCGCTGGCCGCGCACGCGGCGCCCCCGACCCCGCAGGAAACCGAAGCCCAGCTCGCGGCCGCGCGCAAGCAGATCGACGACATACGCAAGCACATTCCCGACGAAGCGGACGACGCGGACATGGTGGAGCAGCGCGGCAACGCGCTGGACATCCAGTCCAAGGCCGATGCGGCCGCCGAGGCGCTGGCGCCCCAGCTCGCCGCCGTAACAGCCAGGCTGAGCGAACTGGGCCCCGCGCCGGAGAACGGCAAGGAAGCGCCTGACGTGGCCGCGCAGCGCGCGCAGCTCGAAAAGACCAGCCGCGCGCTGGACGCCCAGATCAAGCTGGCCCGCCTGTTGTCGGTAGACGCCGCGCAAACCGCCGAACAGATTTCGGCGCAGCGCCGCAAGCTGTTCCAGGCCCGCCTGGGCGAGCGGCGCGACTCTTTCCTGGCCGGCCAGTTCTGGCAGGAATTCCACGAAGAGTTTCCGCGAGACCTGGAGCGTCTGGATTCGGTGGGCGAGGACCTGGCCAATGCCGCCAGGCAGACGCCGGCATGGGCCTGGCTGCTGGTGGGCGGGCTGATCGCGCTGACGCTCGCGGTGCGCGTGGGCATCGGCCGGCTGCTGCTGCACCTGACCGCCACGCGCGTGCCGCCAGGGCGTCTGCGGCGCTCCTTCCTGGCGATGGCGCAGGTGGCGCTGTCCACGGCCACGCCGGGACTGATCGCCCTGCTGCTCTACGTGGCGCTGGACTGGAATTCGCAATGGAACGACACCGCCAGCATCACGCTGACGGCCAACATGATCGCGATCGCCGCGTTCGGCGGTTATGCCGCGGGCCTGGGCAATGCGCTCATGTCGCCGCGACGGCCGTCGTGGCGGCTGCCGCCGATTGGCGACGAGGTGGCGCGCCGGCTGCGCTGGGTGCCCAATGCCGTGGGCGTGCTGGTTGCGCTGACCTGGCTGGCCGAGCGGCTGCCGGTGCTGCTGAACGCCAGCCTCACCACGACCATTACGGTGACCGGCATCGTGGCGGTGCTCATCATGCTGACGCTGGCCGCTGCCCTGAACGCCGGCCGGCGGCTGCGGCTGAAGGCGCAGCGCGAAGACGGCGAGTCCGCGGTTCCGTTCTGGGTGTCGGCCTTGAACGTGGCGATCTGGACGGTGCTCGTCATCAGCCTGTGCAGCCTGCTCGCGGGCTATGTGGCTTTCGGCAGCTTCCTCACCAAGCAGGTGCTCTGGGTGCTGATGGTGCTGGGCACCGCCTATCTGCTTTCCGTGCTGATCGAGGACGGTTTCAGCACGCTGCTGGGCAGCGGGCAGTCCAGCGAGTCGGAAGGCCCCAGCCTGCGCGACCAGGCTGCCGTGCTGCTGTCCGGCCTGGGCCGGGTGGCGGTGGGGCTGCTCGCGCTCATGCTGCTGGTGGCGCCGTTCGGCGAAGGGCCGATGGACCTGCTGCAGCGTTTCGACCAGTTGCGCAAGGGCCTGGCCATTGGCGAAGCGCAGATCCGGCCGGGCGCGCTGCTGCAGGCGCTGCTGGTGCTGGCCGTGTCGCTGCTGAGCGTGAAAATGCTCAAGCGCTGGCTGCGCACCCGCTATCTGCCCACCACCGAACTCGACCCCGGCATGCAGCTGTCGGCCGCCACGCTCTTCGGCTATGCGGGTTTCGTGCTGGCCGTGGCGCTGGCGCTCTCGGCGGCGGGCATCGGGCTGGAGCGGGTGGCCTGGATCGCCAGCGCGCTGTCGGTGGGCATCGGTTTCGGCCTGCAGGCCGTGGTGCAGAACTTCGTGTCGGGCCTGATCCTGCTCGCCGAACGCCCGGTCAAGGTCGGCGACTGGGTGTCGCTCGGCGGCGTCGAAGGCGACATCCTGCGCATCAATGTGCGCGCCACGGAAATCCAGATGGGAGACCGTTCCACGGTGATCGTGCCCAACTCCGAATTCGTGACCAAGACCGTGCGCAACGTGACGCGGTCCAACCCGCTGGGGCTGGTGCAGCTGCGGCTGCCCATGCCGCTGGCCACCGACGCCGAGCAGGTCCGCGAACGGGTCCTGGACGTCTTCAAGACACACGAGGACGTGCTGGAGTCGCCAGCCCCGAACGTCTATCTGGAGGGCATCGAGAGCGGCCACCTGATTTTCAGCGCCAAGGGCTATGTCTCGTCGCCGCGCGCCACCTACGGCGTGCGCAGCGCCCTGCTCTTCAGCGTGCTCAAGCGCCTGCGCGACGACGGGCTGGAAATGGCCGCGCCGCCCACCATGCTGCTGGCGCAGC